>JAISNN010000060.1 GCA_031276195.1 Clostridiales bacterium | reverse complement strand
TCCGTTTTTCCTTAGTTTAAATCGGAATCTAATTCAATAGTTTATATAACGTCCGTCCGCAATCTAAATCATAACCGAATTGAAGTACGAAGCGCGCGGAATTCCCATATCCGTTTTTTCTTAGCTTAAATCGGGATCTAATTCAATAGTTTATATAACGTCCGTCCGCAATCTAAATCATAACCGAAAAACCCAACGCGCGGACAGCCCCGAAAGCCTATTCGCCGCCCGTTATACGCTAAGGCGCGGCGCGCTAAGCCCCGAAATTTATTGCCCGCAATTACCGATTATTTTCATTACGGCATTATTATACAACTTTTTCAATCAAATTGCAATATAAATCAACAAAAAAAGTTCGCCCGAATTGAAAATATTTCAAAATATTCCGCTCCGCGTTTTAATTTCACATTAATTTTGCATTAAAATATTGAAAATATGCTCTAAGGATATACATTGTCGGAAAAATATGATATAATAGGTTTCGCTAAGTTAGCGGCCGGTGATTAGCAACCGGTGATCGGCAACCGGCGATTAGCGGTTAGCGGCGGCGGTCAGTGAACGCGGTGATTGGTTAGCGGCGGCGATCGGCGGCTAATGATTTACGTTCAAGCGGTCAATATCGGCGGCGTTTTGTATATTCTTAAATACGGCTGTAAGATTTTTTTAAAAAAACAGGAGTTCATAATGTCTCTTTTCGGTTTTTCATCCGATTTTATTATCGACAGGGTTACGACGGTCGACAATATGTTTATAAACGAATATCTCCCGGGTGCGAAAGACGGCAACGTCAAGGTTTATATCTACGGGCTTTTTTTGGCGTCCCACGGAAACGTAAATTCCGTCGAGGAACTTATGCGCGTTCTCGGTATGAGTTACGAGCGGGTTTTCGAGGCATTTCAAGATTTGGAACTTTCGGGGCTTATCGAAATCGCCTCTCAAAACCCTTTGGAAATACGGTTTACCGGTCCGGCAAGCCGCGGCTCTCAGGCAAAAAAACGATATAAACCCGAGAAATACGCGGAGTTCAATAAGGCTCTGCAAGGTCTTTTTCATTCGCGTATCATTCTCCCGAACGAGTTCTTGGAATATTACGACTTCATCGAAAAAAACCGCGCCGCTCCCGAAGCGTTGCTTATGATCGCCGCGCATTGCATAAACGTAAAAGGCGACGGCGTGGGCTTTAAATACGTCTTGGCGGTCGCGCGCGACTGGGCGCGTGCGGGAGTTACCACGCCCGAAAAAGCGGAGGAAAAAATCAAGGAATTGGAACTTTTGACGGGCGACGTGAAACAAGTCTTTTCCGCGCTCGGGAAAAAATCTCCCCCCGAATTTTCCGACCGCGAAATGCTGTCGAAATGGAACAAAACGTGGGGCTTTTCGATGTCCGCCGTACTTCTCGCGGCAAAGAGATGCAAAAACAAGGGCGGTATGGCGAAATTGGACGCGGTTTTGGAATCCTATCACAAGATGAATATCCACGATCCGCGTGAAATCGCCGAATACGCCGGCCGCCGCGACCGTCTGTATTCTCTCGCCGCAGAAATAAACAAAAAAATCGGCGTCTATTACGAATCGCTCGACAACGTGATCGAAACCTACACCGTAAATTGGTGCGAAATGGGCTTCGACGACGACGCGCTTATGACTCTCGCGAACTATTGCTTTTTGAAGGGCTTGCGGCGGCTGTCCGATATGGACGCGCTCGTCGTGAAATTCTATAAAATGGGCAGGCTGACGACAAACGGAATCAATCAATATATCGACGGACTGATAAAAGACGACGAATTTATCAAAAAACTCTACGACGCGCTGAATATCGACAAATTAATCGGACGCGCCGACCGCAAATTCGTGTCGATTTGGCTGGGGACTTGGGGCTTTTCGGAGGAAATAATCCTCTCCGCCGCCGCCCTCGCAAAGGACGTAACGCACCCTATGGAGCGCATAAATCAAATCTTGTCCGACTATAAGCAGAACGGCATTTTCACGCCCGAAAAGGTCAAAGACTATATGAAAGCGTCCGAAAACGCCGAACTGCTCCTAAAAAAACTCTACGACCTTTGGGAATTAAATCAATTCGTAACGCAGGCGGATCGAAAAAACGCCGGACTTTGGCTGGGCGCGTGGGGTTTTTCGGAAGAACTGATTTTGTTCGCGGCGGAGGCGGCGCGCGGCAAGAGTTATCCTGCGGCATACCTCAATCAAATCCTGTCCGACTATAAGCAAAACGGCATATTCACCCTCGAAAAGGCTAAGGAATATTCCAAAACGCCCAAGCCGTCCGAACAAAAAAAATCCGCGCCGCGCAATTTTACTCAGCGCAAATATTCAAAGGAAGAATTGAACGCGCTTTTCGACGACCTCGACACGGCGGAATCGGAATTGTAGACGCAAACCTTTATTCCCGTTTAAAATACAAAAAAGCAAACGGCACTACGGAGATTCATATGAACGAACGGCAAATCTCGGAAATTCTCCGCGAATATGAAAAAAGACGCCATTTCGCGGAACTAAAAAGAACGGCGGACTACGAAAACGCTATGACGTTTCCGGAGTTTTCCGCGCTGCAAAAAAACTATAACGGACTTGTCGTAAAGCCGCCCGAAGCGGACGTAGAAGCCGAAATCGCCGAAATACGGAAAAAACAAGCCGCCGTCTTAAAAAAACTCAAAATAGACGATTTTTTCGAGACGCAATATCTCTGCGCGAGGTGCAAAGACACGGGCTACGAAAACGGAAAACTGTGCCTCTGCGTCAAAAAAAGACTGTCCGACGACCGAAAAAACGGCGCGGTTCCGACGGACGCGGTCTTTGAAAACTGCGACCTGAGTCTATTCGACGCGGACATAAGGCCGCGGATGGCAAAGGTCTATTCGATCGCAAAAAAATACGTCGAAACCTTCCCCCCGAAAAACAAGCCGAACATATTCATAACGGGCGGCACGGGTACGGGAAAAACCTATCTCACGGCGTGCATTTTCAACGCGCTGACAAAAAAGGACGTTTTCGCCGAATATTTGACGGCATTCGGTCTCGGCGGTCTGTTTTTGAAGAGCCACCTTGCTCCCGTGAGTGAAAAAACGGCGGTTTTAGATCCGCTTTTTTCCGCCGATCTCTTGATCGTCGACGACCTCGGGACGGAGCCTATATATAACAATATAACTTGCGAATATCTGTTCGGTCTGATCAACGAACGCACGGTCAACGCGAAACCCACGGTCATCTCGACGAATCTCTCTCCCGCCGACATACTTTCGCGCTACGGCGAGCGCATCTTTTCGCGCGTTTGCAACAAAAATAACGCTACGCTGCTTGATCTTCCGGGCAAGGATTTGAGATTAAAAAAATAAGAATTTATTCTTTTCCCGGACCGCAATATCTCTTGAACTCATTCTTTTCCCGGACTGCAATATCTCTTGAACTCATTCTTTTCCGGCTTGCGATATCTCTTGAACTCATTCTTTTCCGGCTCAAAATATTTTTTATGCCGCGTTTTTTATCTTCAATATTTTTTTAATTTTGAATTCTTTATTTTCAATCCGCTTTTCTTTTTTGTTTTTTATTTTTATCCGTATATTTTTTTCTATATTGTAAACAATCTCCGTATAGCCAAACCAAACAATCAAAACAAATTAAAGGAGGTTTTTATCACTATGGCACAAATTACGGGAAAGGAACTTGCCGCGATCAACGACTTGTTGAACTACGAGCAAGCCGCCTACAAAAACTGCGCGTCGATAAGTCAAAACATTACCGACAAAAAGGTCAAGCAAACGCTCAAACAAGCGGGCGAAAGCCACAGAAAAAGGTTCGACGATCTTATGTCGTTTCTTTCAAAGGAATAGCGCGGCAAAAATTACGGAATTCTGTAAAAATAAGCCGAAAACGCGCACATTTTCAACGGCAAGAAATTATTTCTTATCATAAAATTACGGAATCCTAAAAAACACGGGCATTCTTATACCTCAAACGTAAGGAATTATTTCCTATCGCAAAATTACGGAGTCCTAAAAAACACGGGCATTCTCACACCTCAAACGTAAGGAATTATTTTCTATATTGAAATTGTGAACGTCTAAAAAACACAACGAAAATCTCACGCTTCGCCCATAGGGAATTATTTCTTGCCGCAAAACCGCAAACACAGTCAAAAAAAAATAAAAAATAAAAAATAAGGAGTTAAAAAAATTATGAGCGCAACCGCAATGAGTTTCACCGAACGCGACTATCTTCAAGAAATGTTGAATATCGAAAAAACTATCGTCAAATCCTACGGCGAATTTCTCACCGAATCGTCCTGCCCCGCCCTCCGCTCCGTTCTCTCGAAAAACTTCACCGACGCGGGGAACGTCCAACTCGACGTCTACAACGCTATGACGCAAAAGGGCTACTATAAGGTCAAACCCGCGCCCGCCGCCGACGTCAACGAAGCCAAAACTACGGCGGACACCTTTAAACAAGAAATTGCCAAATTGACGATTTAACTAAAATTCCGCATCGAAAATTAAAAAAGACATTTTAAAATATTCAAAGCATAAAACGCCTATTAAATCAAAAAAAATATTTAATCGGCGTTTTTCTATTAAACAACCTTTGTTCGTCGAAATCCAAATTCTGCGCCGAAATCCAAATTATCACTCAAAATTAAATTTATCGCTCGAAATCAACCTTTTAACTCCGCATACAAAAATTCCCCTCCGGGAAACGGATACAAGTGCGGAACGTCCGCAAAAAAATCTAATATATCGGAAAGCGTCCGCAAAAAATCTAATAAAAAAAAGATAAAACGGCATAATATTAATATGTTAGTCGTTTTTTTTCGTTCGGTTATCATATATATATGTCTGTTTATTCTGATGCGCCTTATGGGAAAACGGCAGCTTTCGGAATTGCAGCCTTTCGAGTTTGTCATAACGCTCATTCTCGCGGATTTGGCGTGCGTGCCGATGGCGGAGATTCCGATCCCGATAATCTACGGTTTAATTCCGATTTTTTCGATTTTTATGCTGCATATTTTGATCACGGTGATCTCCGTAAAGAGCATAAAACTCAGGCGGATCATAAACGGAACGCCGCAAATAATCGTCGACAAGGGCAGCCTTTGTTTCGACAATATAAAAAAATTGGGTATGCACGTCAGCGACATTTTGGAGGGTTTACGGAACAAGGGCTTTTTTTCACCGCTCGAAGTGGAATTCGCGATCGTCGAAACGAACGGTATGATGAGCGTCCTCCCGAAGTCTTTTTCGCGCCCCGCTACGCCCGCCGATCTGAATTCGTCGCTTTTTGAACTTGCGAATCACATATCGAATCCCGCTCAAAAAAACCCCGCGGACGTAACTATTCCCCTCGCCGCGCCCTCGCCGCCTATCGCCCTCGTTATGGAGGGGCGGCTGCTCCGCGGCAATATCGCGAACTTCGGAACGGACGAAAAAAAAGTCGCCGCGCTTTTGAAGGCTCGGCGCGTAAACCGCCGCGACGTAATGCTCTTGACCGCGGACAAGGAAAAAACCGTCTATTTGCAGCCCTACCGCGAAAATTTCCAAACCTTTACGGCGGACGGACTATGAGCAAATATTATAACGATTGCTTAACCGCATTCACTAACCGCTAATCACCAATCGTTAACCGCCGATCACCGACCGCTAACCGCTAACCACCGACCGCCGATCACTAACCGCTAACCGCTAACTGCCGGCAACTAACATAAAAGAGGTACAAAAAACGTGAAGCAAGCCAAAATCGTAGCCCTAATTCTCTTTACCGTCCTAATCGCCGGGGGTATCGCCGAACAGTTTTATATAAAACGGACGTTCGCCGCCGCCGCCGAATACACCGCCTATCTTGACCGCACCATAAACGCCGAAACCATAGGTTCGCCCCGACGCGAAATCGACGGCGCGGATATAGCCTCCGCGATAGAGCGGCTGAACGACTTTGAAAAATGGTGGGACGAACGGTCAAAAATCATCGAATCGCTCGCCCATAACCGCGACATAAAAAACGTCGCGCAGGAAATTTCAAGGCTCATAGGACTTTTGGAAATTCAAAACGCCGCCGAAGCGCAAATCTCACTCGTAACGCTGAAAGCGACGCTAAAAAATCTCGAACAAATGCTGTCGTTTAAGTTGGAACATATAATATAATTTAGCGGCCTGCGGTTATTGAACGGCGGCATATTTATTATAAACTATACTATATAATCCCGTCGGCAAAACTCTCCGCGTCAAAAGGCGGCAAATCCGTAATCTTTTCGCCTGCGCCGACATAGACGACGGGCATTTCCTTTTCACAAGCGATCGCGATACTATATAATCCCGTCGACAAAACTCTCCGCGTCAAAAGGCAGCAAATCCGTAATCTTTTCGCCTACGCCGACATAGACGACGGGCATCTCCTTTTCACAAGCGATCGCGACCACGACTCCGCCCTTCGCCGTCCCGTCCAATTTAGTCAAAATGATCCCGTCGATATCGATCGCCTCGTCAAAAATCGCGGCTTGCGAAAGAGCGTTCTGTCCCGTCGTCGCGTCGAGAACGATATAATTTCTGATATCCGCGTGAGAATATTCGCGCTCGATGACGCGGTTAATCTTTTTTAATTCCTCCATAAGGTTCTTTTTGTTTTGAAGTCTGCCGGCGGTGTCCACGAGAACGACGTCCGTTTTTTTCGCCTTTGCGGATGCGATAGCGTCGAAAACGACGGCGGCGGGATCCGCGCCCTCTCCGTGCATAACGATCTTCACGCCGGCGCGCTCCGCCCAAATTTCTAATTGTTCCGACGCCGCGGCGCGGTACGTATCGGCGGCGGCGATCACGACCGATTTCCCGAGGTCCTTAAAGTTTTTCGCCAATTTCCCGATCGCCGTGGTCTTGCCCACGCCGTTGACCCCCGCGATCATAATCAAAAGCGGATAGCGGTAGGGCGGAACGTCGTAATCCACCTTTTTTATTATTATCCGTTTCAAAAGATTTTTCGCGCTTTCGGTATCCGTAATTTTTTTGTGATAGACCTCCGTTTTCAGTTCCCCGACAATCTCCTCCGACGCCGCCACGCCCATATCGGAGAATATCATAGCCTCCAAAAGTCCGTCATAAAATTCCTCGTCCAGGTCTTTCGCCTTGAATACCTCGAAGAGCCTTTTCCCGACGGCTTCTTTCGTCTTTTTCAGTCCGTCGAATATTTTAGAAAAAAATCCCATAACCGCAGCCTTTTCCTTAACGTTTTATTGTTTTACTCCGCGGTACTATACCGCGGATTTCAGTTTTTTTGAATGCCGTATTTTTAATTTTTTGTATGTTTTTCGCTTTTTTGAACGGCTTTAATTTTTGTTTTCCGTACGTTTTTTCGCGGTTCTATACCGCGGATTTCAGTTTTTTTGAATGCCGTATCTTTAATTTTTTGTATGTTTTCTCGTTTTTTTGAACGGCTTTGTTTTTTGTTTTCCGTACGTTTTTTTCGCGGTACTATACCGCGGATTTAACTTGCCTTTTCCGCGTTTTTAACCGCATCGCTCAGTTGTACCGAAACAAGTTTCGACACGCCCTTTTCCTCCATCGTTACGCCGTAGAGAGTATCTGCGAGTTCCATCGTCGGCTTTCTGTGCGTTATGACGATAAACTGCGTATTCTTGCTGAATTTTTTGAGATATTCCGCGAAAAGGTTCGCGTTCGCGTCGTCGAGAGCCGCCTCTATCTCGTCGAGTACGCAGAACGGCATCGGCTTCAATTTCAAAATTGCAAACAAGATAGCGATCGCCGTCAACGCCTTTTCGCCGCCCGAAAGGAGGGATATATGCTGCAATTTTTTCCCCGGGGGTTCGGCGTAGATTTCGATTCCCGCCTCCAACAAATCTTTGCCTTCTATCTGTTCAAGTTTTAGGTTCGCCTTGCCTCCGTTAAAAAGTTGTTTAAAAATCACCGTGAAATTCTCGTTTATTTTGTCGAATTCCGTCTTAAATTTCGCGTGCATTTCGCGCGTCAAGTCGCCGATAATGCCCACCAAATCGCTCTCGGCTTTCAGCATATCGTCGCGCTGAACCGCCATTTCGCCGTAGCGTCCTCCGACCTCCTCAAAGTCTTTGACCGCTCTCATATTGACGTCGCCCAAGTCGTTTATTTTTTTCTTTAAGCGGTTTATGAGCGTCAAAGATTTCTGATAGTCATATCCGTCTATCCTAAAAGGCAGGGCGGCGGCGTAGTCCATTCCGTATTCCTCTCTGACCTTTTCTTCCAGCATACTCCCCTCCGAATCGAGGCGTTCGAGGAGATTTTCCTCGCGTATTTTTTTCTCGTTCAGTTCGGAGATTTCCGCGCCTTTTACGTTTCTCCTCTCCTCCAATTCCGCGAGTTCCCTTCTGCATTCCGCCTTATATTCGTCGAGACCCGCCAAAGCGGTTTTTAATTCCTCAATTTTTCGGCGTTCGTCCTCACTCATCGCCTCCGCGACCGCGCGCGCTTCCTGTTCCTTTGCCGCGGACAAGACCTCCGCCAATTCGCCCTCCGTCCTAAGGATCGCCGCCGCCGTTTCCGCCGCGCGCGTTTTCAATTCCCCGATTACGGACAGCGCGGCTTCCTTATCCTTTATTCTCTCCGACAAGCCGACCTTCGCTCTTGTGATTGCGTTTTCGAGTTCCTCTCTTTCGATTCGTTTTTGCGTCATATCCTGACGGCTTTCTTCGCGCAGGCTGTCGATATTGCGTCTTTCGCGCACGATATCCGCCTCCAATTTGTCCACGCTGCCGAGGTTTTCTTCGATTTCGCCGATCCTTAAACCGACGCTTCTATACCGCGCCGAAAGTTCGCTTTTTTCGCGTTTGAACGCTTTAACTTCTTCCTCCGCTTTTTCCAATTTTTCGGCGGCGGCGGCGTATGCGATTTCGTTTTTCTTCAATTCTTTTTCGGCGTTTTCCGTCCGCGCTTTTATGACCGCCAGATCTTTTTCGGCGTTTGCGATCGCCCTTTCCAGCATTTCATACTGTCCGCGGCTGTTGGTCAGCGCGGCGGCGGCGGCGGCGATATTCCTATCGCGGCTGATGATATCGGCGTTATTATCGCTCTTTCTGCTTCCGCCCGATATCGCGCCGCTCGTCATCAATATGTCGCCCTCCAACGTAACTATGCGGAACGCGTAGCCGTATCTTTTCGCCATAGCGACCGCCGTATCGATGTTATCGACGACGACCGTCCGCCCGAGCAGGTTACGGACGACGCCCTGAAATTTCAAATCGTAGCCGATAAGTTCGGAGGCGACGCCGAGGCAGCCCGGGATTTTCAAAATTCCGTCGTATTCGCGTTCGAGGACGCGCGCTTTGACGGACGAAAGCGGAAGAAATGTAACTCTTCCGTAGCGTTTTTCCTTTAAGTATCCGATGAGGTATTTCGCGTCCTCCTCATCGCGCACAATGACGTTTTGCAACGCCGCGCCGAGAGCGACGTCGATCGCCTGCTCGTATTTCTCGTCGACTTTGATCGCCTCCGCCAAGACTCCGAGGTTGCGTCCGGAGAGTTTCGTGTCGGACTTACAGTCGACCATAAGTTTTTTTACGGCGTAGGCGTAGCCCTCATACTCGTTCTTTATGTCGTCCAGCATCTTAGCCTTCGTTTCCAAGGCGGCGATACGTCCGCTCAAATTTTTGCTTTCCTCTTTTCCGCGGGCGATTTTGATCTGTTTTTCGGCGAGTTCTCTTTCGGAATCGCTCAAAACCTTTTGACATTCGCCGATGAGTTTTCGGATCTCCTCCGCCTGCCTTGCCAGCACGCTTTCAATTTCCGCGCGCACTTCTTCCGCGGCTTCGGTTTCTTCCAATTTTTTCGCCGCCGAAGCCCTCGTTTCCTCCAAAAGTTCTTTTTCCTTTAAAAGTTGCGACATATTCGACTTGATCTCCGAAAGGCGGCGCATATTTTCTATAATGCTCTTATTCCCGTTTTCGACGCTCGCCTCGCGCTCGTTCAAAGACTCTTTCAATTTGTTCAAATCGCAGTCCGCTTTTTCCAGATTTGCCTTTTGCGCAGCGATATCCGCGTCTATGCTCTCCGTTTCGGCGCGGTTTTTTTCTATGGAATTTTTTATGCCGTCGAGGATATTTTTCCGCGAGTCTATCTCGCGTTTTAACCGCCCTTCTTCCGCTCTCAAATTGCCGATTTTTTCGTTATGCAGTCTTAGTTCGCCCGCGTTTTTTTCCGCGCCGACGAGATATTCGGTCAATTCTTCGCGGAGTTCGGAGATTTTTTGATCGGTCGCTCCGATCCCCGAAAGTCTTTCGTTAAATGAGGATATAAGCCCGTCGTATACGCCGCGTTCGACCGCAAGTTTCGATTCTATCTCCATAATTTTGCGGTTGATTTCGCTTCGTTCTTTTTCGTTGTTTTCATATTGATATATATAGGCGTTGACTTCGTTGAGTTTCAATTCGTCTTTAAATTCCTGACATTTTTTCGCGTCGTCCGCCTGCGCTTTAAGGGGTTCCAATTGACGGAAGAGTTCGCCCATAATGTCCTCGTGGCGGCTGAGGTTTTCGCGCGTTCTGACGAGTTTACGCTCCGCCTCGACTTTTTTGCTTTTAGATTTCGCGATACCGGCGGCTTCCTCGAATATGTTTCTGCGGTCGTCGGGTTTCGCGCTCAAGATCTCGTCGATTCTGCCCTGCCCTATGATGCTGTATCCCTCTCTGCCCGCGCCCGTGTCCCTCAAAAGGTCGACGATATCTTTGAGTCTGCAATTCGTACCGTTGATCAAGTATTCGCTGTCGCCCGAACGGTCGAGTTTTCTCGTCAAAACGAGTTCGTCGAAGCCGACGTTAAAAACTCTCGCCTTGTTATCGAAAAAAAGCGAGACCTCGCAGTACGACGTGGACTTTCTGTTTTCCGTGCCGTTAAAAATGACGTCCTGCATATGCTTTCCGCGCAGCGTCTTCGCGCTCTGCTCGCCCAAAACCCAGCGCACCGCGTCGGCGACGTTGCTTTTTCCGCAGCCGTTCGGACCGACGATCGCCGTAACCTCGCTGTCAAATTCGATTTTCGTCTTGTCGGCAAAGGACTTAAATCCCTGCATTTCGATTTTGTTGAAATTCACCTTAAAATCCTCTTCAACCTTTTTAAAAATTCTTTATAACGTTTCTTAATCTCTTATAATATTTCTTTAATTATAACATTTCTTTAATCTCTTATAATATTTCTTTAATTATAACATTTTTTTTAATCTCTTATAATATTTCTTTAATTCACTTACAATATTTTTTACTTACAACGGTTTTTTAATTTATTCACAATGTTTTTTAATGCGTATATTATATCATAAAATAAAAGGATAAACAAAATATTTTTGGCATATATTTAAATTTTTGTAATTTTTTACTTAACGCTATTGAATTTCTTGTCAAATCGTGATATAATGAGTTTAGAAAGATTGAGAAATTCAAAAAACGTAATTTTTCTCATCCCGCGCCGTTTGAAATTTTAAAAAATAAAACTCTTTTCCGTTTTTAAAGCGGAATCGATTCAAATAAATATATCGTTATGAACATTTTAAACGCTATACGCGATGCCGGATTTTCGGGTCTCGCCGCGCGTTATACATTATTTATATATTAACTTTAACACGGAGATTTATGTTGGAAGAACTTTTTAACGCTGTGCGCGATGCCGGATTTTCGGGTCTCGCCGCCTATTACACCTTGATTATGACGGGTGCGCTCGCCGCCGCCGTGATGATCTACCTCAAAACGGACAAAATAAACTGCGAAAACAAGGTCAAAAGGCGCGTATACGTCGCCTTTATCGCCGCGGGCGCGGTCGGTTTTTTCTGCTCGAACGCCTTTAAATGGTTTTTTATCCCGAATTCCTTTGACTTTCCGTTTTTTGAGAGGGTTTTGCGTTCGGGCTTTACGTTTTTTGTCGGTATGCTGACCTTTTTCGGCTCGGCTCTTTTGATCTTGAAACTTTTGAAACAAAACGCGGGTTTTTGGGTCGAACGCGCCGTTCCGCCCGTCGCCGCTTTCAACGCAATTTCCAGGGTCGGCTGCATTTTTCTCGGGTGCTGCGGAGGAATACATATCGACGCGGACTTTTTCGGAATCCGCTTGGAACATTTTCCCGTCATAGAAATCGAAATCGCCGTTATGACCGTACTGTTTTTCATCCTCGCGGACAGAAAAAAAAGGAACGTAAAGAATAAACTGTTTTGGTATCTTTTAGTGTATTGCGTTTTGAGATTTTTTCTCGAATTCGTACGTGAAGACCGCGGCGCGCACTCCCTCGCGGGATTGAACGTTCCCCAACTGATCGCCCTATCCGTCCTCGCCGTACTCGCCGCAAGTCTAATAATTAACTACGCAAAAACAAAAAAACTTTTCAAAGAAAAAACACCGCCGCCGCCCGTCAACGGATAGAACGAAAAAGAATTTTTTAAAATCCTAAAAAAGTTTTTGTTATACATTAGATGTATTTATACGATATATTTAGTTTCTCTCAAAATCGCTAAAAGTTTTTAAAAAGGGTTCCGGGAAAATACTTTTTTCAAAAAGTTTTTCCCGGAATTTAAATAATAAAACAAAAAAATTAAAGTTTCGCCGATAGTTTAATGAACAGTTTAGCGGTCGCTATTGTATCGTTCAAGGCTCTGTGCGCGTCGGAGAGGTCGATTTTAAAAAAATCGCAGAGTGTTCCCAATTTATAGTTATGCACGCTGTAAAATTTTCTTGCGATCGTCATAGTGTCGTATATATCGTTTCCGACGTGAAAATTCGTTTTTTTCGCGGCGCGGCGGATAAATTCGAGATCGAACTCTATATTATGCGCGACGATGGGATCTTTCCCGATAAACTTATAAAAATCGTGAAACACCTCCTCTATTTTCGGGGCGTTTTTGAGGTCGCCGTCGGTGATTCCCGTCAATTCCGTTATCTTTGAATGAAGCGGAACGGAGGGATTCAAAAAGGTTTGGAATGTTTCCGTGAGTTTTCCGTCTTTTATTTTCACGGCGGCAAGTTCGATTATTTTGTCGTTATTTTTATCCAAACCGGTGGTTTCGCAGTCGAACACCGTGAATTCCCTGCCCTTTAAAAACTCGGGAATTTCCTCTTCGACGGCAAAAAAGTCTTGTTGTTTTTCCTCGCCGGCATATTTTTCGGGTTTGACGCGTATGTATTCCTCTCCCGCCTCGTTGAATCCGGCTTCTCTTTCGAGAGCGGAAAAATCGATTTTGCAGCGGTTTATATCGCGGACTATAATCACCAAATCCTTTGAATAAATGTCCTGGCGGATCGCGCCGCCGACTATGATTTCCTCGTTATCTTTGAGGCTTTCGATCGCCTCCGTTTCGGTACTTTTTCGCGCGTTTTTCGCCGCCGCGCCCTCACGCGGCTCGTCCGCGTCGGAAAACTGCCCTTTATTTTTCGCGCCGCCGCTTCTCGGAAAAAGTTTCGCCGAAATGCTGCCCGTCGGGTCGGTCAACTCGAATATGTAATACGGCTTGCCGGTAGTTTTCGCTTCGCGTTTGGTCATTCTCCCGATTTTTCCGCACAAAACCGCGTTATCCGCCTCTGCGGAAACGGTTTTTATCGCTTTCGGATAGGACAAAATCGTCTTTCCGCATACCTTTTCTGCATCCTTGACAAAAATCGTATCGTTTTTTATGAATGCGGGCGCGGATTCCATAATTTTATAGTCGCTTTCGGCGTTTTCGTCGACAAAAAACTTGACGCGCGGAGTTTCGAAATAGGCGGCGGATAAAAATTCGATGATTTTCTCTTCCAGCCGCACCGAATCCGCATAACTTTTCATATATCCGTCCGTACCGATTTCGACGGAAACCGTACCCGCGCCGCGGTCGACGGTAACGGCGGCGTTTGCGGCGTTTATGCCGATCGCTGCGGAAGGATATTCGGAATTCAAAAAGTCAAAGATTCTCGCGCGAATGTTTTCGGCGTCGGCGTAAGCCTTCTTGAAGGTCGTTTCGACTTGAAAAAACGTCGCGAGAATGTCTTCCGCGGCGCGCCTGATCCGTTCGCGTCCGTCCGCGCCCAAAGCGTCGAGATATTCGGGAAGCCCGAGAAAGGCGATTGAAATCTTGCCGCCTTTTTTGTCGATTACGACGCTTTCGACTTTCAGTTTTTCGTATTCTCCGCCGAGCGCGTAAAATTTTTCCGTGAATTTATTCATTATTTTTTCCTTTCGTTTTGAATTCGGTGATCGGCGGTTAGCGGCGGCGATTAGTGTTTAGCGATCGCTAACCGCCGGCTAACTCCCTCAATTTATCCAAAAAGATCCTCTCCGCCTCGACGCATTCCGCCGTTTTAAAGACCTTTCCGTCTTTAAAGACCGCCGCCCTTCCCTCGCCGAACGCGATTCCGACGTCGCATTCCCCCGCCTCGCCCGGTCCGTTGACGACGCAGCCCATTACGGCGATTTTGAGCGGTTTTTTTACGTCTTTCACGATGTCCTCCGCGATTTTCAGCAGTCTTTCGGTGTCGTAAGAGCACCGTCCGCATTTCGGACAAGAGACGATTTCGGCGTAATTTTTGTCTATTCCGACGGCGCGGAGAATGCTCAGCGCGGCGGCGACTTCTTTCACGGGGTCGGCGGTCAAAGAGACGCGCAGGGTGTCGCCGATTCCGTCTATGAGGAGCGCGGAAAGCCCCGCGGCGGATTTGACAAGTCCCGTCCTTTCGCCGCCCGCCTCTGTGATTCCGATATGCAGGGGATAGCCGCACAAACCGTCGGCAAGCCTATACGCCGCGACGGTCTCGCGCACCGACGAACTTTTCAAAGAAACTACGATATCAAAAAAATCCCGCTCTTCCAAAAGCCGTACGCCGTCCATCGCGGACGCCGCCAAAGCATAGGCTCTTTTTTGAACCAAATCGCCGTCGCCGAATCTCGCGTTTTCTCGCGTATTTCCGGCGGTACCGTACCGCAAAAAATCTCCGTTTTTTTCTATGCTGTTTTGCGAAACGCAACCGCTTTTTTCTATATTATTTTGCGGAATACAACCGCTTTTTTCTATATTATTTTGTAATATAAAACCGCTTTCCCGGGCGTTTTCTTGCGCCGTAAAACCGCCGTTTTCCGAGCCGTGCCGAGAGAAAATCTCCGCGTATTTTTTTTCGAGCGAACCGCCGTTGACCCCGACGCGAACGGGAATTCCGTATTCTTTCGCCGTCTTGACTAATTTTTTGAGGTCGTCTTTTTTCATATTTCCGGGGTTTATCCGCAGTTTATCCGCGCCGTTTTTCGCCGCCTCGATCCCTAAGCGGAAATCGAAATGTATATCGGCGACGAGGGGCATTTTTATCTCTTTTTTGATTTTTTTGACCGCCGCCGCCGTTTCAAAATCCGGAACGGCTATTCTGAAAATTTTACAGCCGGCGTCGAAGCACTCCGCCGCCTGTCTTATGACCGCGGAAATATCCGCCGCCGGCAAATTCGACATCGTTTGCACCGCGATCGGATAATCGCCGCCTATTTTCACATCGCCTACGCGGATAATTTTTTTCATATAAAAACCGAAAAGATCTAAATTAAATTTTTAAAACGAACAACGCTTTCACAAAATACTCTACCGCCGGTTTTGCTTTCTTGAAACCGCCTTATTCCACGAACTTCACATAGAACACAGCCGTTTTTTAGAGATACTATGACGCCATAATGCCGCGGTCTATACCGCCGTTTTTGCCTCATTCAAAGCCGCTTTACCTCTTTACTAACTCCGCATAAAAATAACGCCCGAAATGCGGTACTATACCGCATTTTCTTGTCTAAATTCAAGGCGGACTTATGAAATAAAACATCATACGGCAACCCGTTTTTCACCGCGTTAAAAACAGATTTATAAAATGAATTATGTCGAACAATATCGCCAACCCGAACAGCGCGACTATTCCGATAAAATGAATCATTCCCTCGACTCTCCTGTTGATCGGCTTTTTTCTTATCCATTCGATAACCGTGAAAACTATTCTGCCGCCGTCCAGCGCGGGAAGCGGAAGAATGTTGAAAATCGCGAGGTTGACCGAAAACAAGCACACGATATAGACCGTATTTTCCCAGCCCGTGGACACAATCTTAGTCAGTCCTTCGATCATCGTAATCGGTCCGCCCGCCGTTTCCGCGACGTTCGCTCCGCCCGTAATCAGCGAACCTAAGGACGAAAGGATCTTCACCGCCGTGAAAAAACTAAACCTAACCGCTCTGTATACCGACTCGAAGAATCCGAACGTCTGTTTTGTCTGCCCGACCTGAATCCCGAACATTTTCGCGGGCTTCGGCTTTCCATCCCCGCCGAGAACGGGATTTCCTTCCTCATCCGTTTCAAAAATAGGAATCCGGTCGCCGTTTTCGTCCGTTTTGATCACCGCGCCGCCGTTTTCGTCGTATAAAATTTTGCCTTGTTCGTCGCGTTCGACTTCGTATATTATGTGGCGTTCCAGCGTTATTTCGCGTTCTTCGCCCTTCCTCAAAACCGTCAATTTTACGGTATCCCTGCCCTTCAAAAGCCCGGTAAAGTCGGCGGGTTCGAGCATTTGAAAACTTTTTCCGTCGACTTTCGTTACGACGTCGCCTAATTCGACGCCGAATTCCGCCGCGTTCCCCCCCGCCGTCGGCGCGATATACGGGAGAGTCTGCCCCGAAAAGGTAAAGAAAAGCGAAAGGACAATAATCGCCGAAACGAAGTTCGTTACCACACCCGCGGCAAGGACGACGAGCCTTTTCCAAGGTTTGTGGCTGTTGAAGCCGTCGGGAGAGGGCGTTTTCACGCCGTCCGATACGGAATTTTTTACGGTATTTCCTACGCCGCTTGACGGCAAGGAATCTTTCGCGTTATTTCCCGCGCCGCCCGCCGATGCGGAATTCTTTACGGTATTTTCTATACCGCTTGCCGGTAAAGAGTTTTTTCCGTCTTTCGTTTTATCTCCCGGCGGCGGCGGAACGTCCTCATCCTCTTCCTCGAAAGCGCAAAATCCTCCGATCGGGATCAGCCGCCAAGACAAAATAAGTCCCGATTTCAGTTTTCTGCTTATAATTTTCGGTCCCATACCCACGGCGAACTCGTTTATTTTGAAGCCCAATTTCCGTCCCGCGATAAAATGCCCGAGTTCGTGGAGGACGACCATAACACTCAGGCAGACGAACGCCAAAAACAGATAGCCGGCGATCCTTAAAATATTCAAAAAAATTTCCATCGTTAATTTCCTTATTTTCTTATTTTTTTACCGTTTATTTTGCGTTCGGTTTGTTTTATATAATATTTTTCGGTTTATTTTATATGACATTTATAGAGTAACTATCCTTGACCGCGGTCAAACTAAGCGTTCAAAATACCGCCTTTTCGCCTCTTTTTCCGCCTCCAAAACGTCCTCGATACTCCCCGGCGAAAGGTTTTCCGTCCGCTCCAAAACCGCCGAAATCCGCGGCGCGATATCCGTAAAGCGGATTCTACCGTTCAAAAAATCCTCGGCGGCGCATTCGTTCGCCGCGTTTAGGACGGCGGGCATAATGCCGTCCGCGGCGGCGGCGTCCCTCGCGATTTTAAGGCACGGAAACCTCGTCAAATCGGGCGGCAAAAAGGTCAAGGACGACATTTTGATAAGGTCGAGAGCGGACGCGGAATTTTTTATACGCATACCGAAAGCGCGGTTTTCGGGACGGTTCACGCCGTCAATTTCACGCGGTTCTATACCGCCGTTTCCGGCGGCTTTTTCCGCGCTTTTACGGCATTCCGCCTCCCCGTTTTCAAGCCCCGCGCCGCACGTTTTCCGCGGGTCTATACCGCCGTTCCCGATAGTTTTTTCTCCGCTTTTTTGAAACTCCGAACCGCAATTTTCAACGGTTTTTTCTCCGTTTCTTTGCAATTCCGCGCGGCGGTTTTTCCGCATATTTTCGGCATACGCGACGCCTAACGCGCGCGAAATCGGAATCCTCATATCGGGAACGCTCATCATCGCCATCACGGTATTGTCAAAAAATTCGACCAGCGAATGCACGACGCTTTCGGGGTGTACCGCAACGTCGATTTTTGATTCGGGAAGCCCGAAAAGGCGCATCGCCTCGATAATTTCCAGCCCCTTATTCATCATCGTCGCGCTGTCGACCGTAACCTTTTTTCCCATTCGCCAAGTCGGGTGTTTCAACGCGTCCGCCGCGGACGCGGTTTTCAGGCGTTCAAGGGAATAGTCCCGGAAAGCCCCTCCGCTGGCGGTCAAAATCAAACGCCTGACTTCGCCGCGGTCGTTCCCGGCAAGGCATTCCGAAATAGCCGAATGTTCGCTGTCCACGGGTATGACGGACACGCCGCGCAAAGCCGCCCCGCGCATAATAATTTCGCCGCCCGAAACCAAAGTTTCCTTGTTTGCTACGGCGAGCGGAACGCCGCTTTCGACCGCAAAATACGACGGCAAAAGTCCGTGGCTGCCCGTTACGGCGACGACGGCAAGGTCGAGCGAAAGCGGATTTTTTCCGTCTTTAAAGATTTCGCGGAAATATCCGCTCCCGTAGAGAACAACGGGATTATACCCGCCGCCCCCTATTTCTAATACTTTTTTTTCAAATTCCGCTCTTTTTTCCGCGGATTTCAAGTAAGCGTCGTCGGTCAAGGCGATGTGAGAGGGGCGAAACTCCGCCGCTTTTTTTATCAGCCCGTCGGCGTCGGAATGCGCGGACAAAAAAGCCGCTTCAAATTTATCGCGGTTTTGAGCGATTACGTCGAGAACCTGTCCGCCCACGGAACCGCTTGCGCCGAATATGCCGATTTTCATTTACCGCTCCGAATTGATTTTTTATATTTTATGCGTATTACAAAAATTATATGTGAATTATTTTTTGTTTGCCCGTATTTTTATGAAAAATTTAAAGGATTTTCCGCGGCGCTATACCGCGTTTTTTATATCGGATTCAAAACTTTTTCCGCGCTTTTATATACCGCTTTTTATGCGGAATCCAAAACTTTTTTCATACTTTTGTTCCGCGTTTTTTACGCCGGACTTAATTTTTTTCCGCGGTACTATACCGCGTTTTTATATCGGAATTTAAAGCGTTTTTTATGTGCAATTCATTATGAAAAACCGCGTTCTAAAAAATTAACGTTATCAAACTCACCGCCGCGATCGCAAACATCGTCGCGTCGATTCTGTCGATTATTCCGCCGTGTCCCGGTATAAGTTTTCCGAAGTCTTTTATTCCGCATTCGCGCTTTATACGGCTGGCAAAAAGGTCGCCGAACTGCGATACTATACTTCCGAAAAACGCGATAAGCAAATACGCTAAAAGCGGACTGCCGCCTCCCGTATCGATAACGTCGCTCATAGTATAGCCCAAGTCTATCTTCGGCCCGCCGCTAAAATCGACGAGCAAAAAATATACGGCCGTTAAAACCATACCGCCCGCGACGCCCCCGACCGAACCTACGACGGTTTTTTTCGGACTGACCGCCGGAATGAGTTTTTTTAGAGATCCTTTTGCGATTTTGTTTCCTATCGCGCCGCTAAAATAGGCGAAAGCGTCCGTCCCGAGCGCGATAATCATAGTCAGCAACAGCAAAAAACCGCCGCCCGTGTGGTTCAAAACAAGCCCCGCGCAGAGAAAAAAGAAGGGATATACGAGCGCGAATACCGTCGCCAAAAAATCCTTAAAGGTAATCTCCGGCTTGACGACGTAGACCATTCCGCCGAGCGCGAAACTGACTAAAAGTTCGAGAAAGAAAACCGCCGACAAGAGGATCGGAAGGATCGGATTTCCTTCCAAAAATACCGCGATAAAAAGCGTCGAAAAAAAGACCGCCGACACCAAGACCGCGACGGGGAATTTTATGACCGAATAGCCGAGCAGTTTCAAGGCCTTTGCCATCTCGAAAACCGCGGCGGCGGCGACGGCGAAAATCAACGCGTCGTAGACAAACAAAGAATATGTATTCAGCCAAATTAAAAACACGGCGAGAGCGGCGAGAACGACGCCTATGCCGATCTTAAACGGAGTTCCGATCTTCTTTTCACTCATTTTTTTAAAATCCTTTTCTATTTTTCGGTATTTTTTTATGGCGTTTTCTTTTTATATTTCTATATTTTTCCGCATTATTTTCAGAAAGTTTTCTTTGCCTTTTCTATATTTTTCCGCGTCGTTTTTTAGAAAGTTTTCTTTATATCCCGATATTTTTTTTACGGTTCTATACCGCCGCTAATCACTAATTTTTAAACTCTCCGCCGACCGCTGACCGCTATCTAATAAATACTTTCTATGAGATCGCTAATCACCGACCGCCGATCACTAATAATACCGCCTCCGGCCGCTAACCGTTAATCACTAACTACTAACCGCTAACCATTAACCGCTAACCGCTAACTACTAACCGCCGACCGCTACTTTCCGCTAACCGCTACCTTCCGAACGTCCTCTTTCTCGTTCCGTATTCCTTTATGATTTTGTCCACGTCGTCCCCGTCCATATCGGGCCAAAGCCTATCCGAAAAAAGCAGTTCCGAATACACGCTCTGAAAGGTCATAAAGTTGCTCAGTCTCTTCTCTCCTCCCGTCCTGACGATGAGGTCCGGATCGGGCAAATAACCCGTATAGAGCATTGCGGAGAGGTTTTCCTCGGTAAATTCCGCTTTGCTTTCCGCGAGTCTTTTCGCGGCGCGTACAATCTCGCCGCGTCCGCCGTAATTCAGCATAATATTTACGAGCATTCCTCGGTTATTTTTAGTTTTTTCGCGCGCGGTTTCGACGGAGCGTCTGACGGACGCGGGCAGCGCGTCTATATCGCCGAAAAAATTCACGGCGTAGTCCGTTTCCGCGGAGAGATATTTTTCGTTCAATTCCTCGACCAACGCGAAAATCGCCTTGATTTCCTTTTGCGGACGCCGCCAATTTTCCGTACTGAAAGCGTAAAACGACGCGACGGGGACCCGTCCGTCCAAGGCTTTCAGGACGCGTTTCAACGCCTCTATGCCCTCGCGATGCCCATCCGGACGCGGCAAACCGCGCCGCGCCGCCCACCTGCCGTTTCCGTCCATAATGAACGCGATGTGTTTTAAATTAAAATTTGAATCCATATGTATATTATACGCCGTTTCCGTCGCGGAAGGAAGCCCGGTTCGAAACGCACGATATCTTGCATTCCGTATTCCGCATTCTTTTTTTCGTTTATCCTTAACCAACCGAAACTAGCCGAATTCTTTGCAATCAAGAATAACTCTAAACGCCCCATATATTGCGTTCTATGTTCCGCATTATTTTTTTGCCTATCATTAACAACCGAATTCTTTGCAATCAAGAATAACTCTAAACGCCCGATATCTTGCGTTCTATATTACGCGTTATTTTTTTGCCTATCATTAACAACCGAATTCTTTACAATCAAGAATAACGCTAAACGCCCCATATCTTGCGTTCTATGTTCCGCATTATTTTTTCCCGTTTACCTTTAACGCATTAATTTTTCACGGTTAAAGACAATTTTATACGCTCAATATTTCTTCTTCCTTTTCCTTGATCAACCGATCCACGAGTTCATTCTTTTGCGCGATCAACTTATCCGCGTCTTTTTCAAATGTTTTTTGGTCGTCTTCCGTGATGAGGTTATCTTTTTTGAGTTTTTTCAATCCCTCCAAAACGTCGCGTCTTTCGTTCCTTAGGGCGACTTTCGCCGTCTCGCCCGCCGTCTTTACGGTCTTGACGAGTTCTTTTCTGCGCTCTCCCGTAACCTCGGGGAATACAAGGCGGAGAATTTTTCCGTCGTTCGTCGGCGTTATGCCGATATTCGCGGCGAGAATGGCTTTTTCCGCCGCCTTTAACAGGCTCGTATCCCAGACGGAAACGATCAAAACCCTCGCTTCGGGTACGGTGATATTCCCGATTTGGTTCAACGGTGTGGGAACGCCGTAAGCCTCGACCGTAATTTTGTCCAAAATGTGCGGATTCGCCCTGCCCGCCCTGATGTTTTGGAATTCGATTTTCATACTTTCGACCGATTTTTCCATTCTTTCGGTGTAATCGGAAAAAATCTTTTTTACCTCTGCCAATTCATATCCCATAAAAATACCTCTTTTTTAAAAAAATCATACCGCGAAAGACGCGAAAAACTCTTTTAAATCGGTTTTAATTTTATAAAAGACGCATTTTCGCACATTCGCTATGATATTATATCAAATAACCGACAATAATTCAAGTATAAAGCGATAAGTTTTTTTAATTAAAAGTTTATACCGTAAAGCAAAAAAGTACCGGGCATTAAAAATCCTATATAAAAAAGCAACTTCTTTTAATTAAAAGTTTAACCGCTATATATATTTTTTTAACTTTTTTAATTGAGGCTTGACATATATCAAAATTTGTGATAAGATTATACAATAAAAGTTATAATTAAGCGAAAGAGGTCTTTTGCCGCCCTTTCTTTAAAGGCATACGCATTCACAAGGCATCTGACCCGATACTTCCGAAAAAGAAGCGAAGAAATCCTAATTAAACGGGAAAACACTTTTATCCGCATTCCTTTTAAAATCCCGCGCATTCACAAAGCGTCTAACCCGATACTTCCAAACAAGAGGTACAAAAATGGTAATGATCAGATTTAACGTCTCTAAACTCGACAGACAAGCGAACGGAATCGCCGTAACGGATCAAAGCGGCGGCGTCGTTTGCGTCGTCTATGAAACGCCTTACGGCTACGTCGCGAACGACAAGGACAACAAAGCGGCTATCGGGACGCTGAATTTTAGCCGCAGAAAGGCGATTATAACCATTCCCGAGGACGGTACTTTCGTCATAGGACGCCGCCCGTTCGGGCTTGCGAAGTTCCCGAAAGAGAGCGGCTATTCCAAAAAAGGCAGAATGAGAAGGTTTAAAGTCGACCTCTTTCAGGACGGCAGGCTCGCGGCGCGCGTTTCCAAAAACCCCGACGCCAAAAACGCCTATTTTCTCGACGTGTGGAAGGGTACGAACGCTTTGAGGACGATCTTTATCGCGCTGGCTTTGAACGAATTTTTCATAAGAAAAAACAGTTGACGGTCTTTTTTGTCATTTTTTTGATAGACTTGCCCTAAAACCGTACCGTATAACGATTTTAATATTTTCAGCGCATTTACGTACAATTTTTTTAGAAAAAGCGGATAACCGCTTTTTTTGCGTTTATCGCAACCTTTTCACGAAATAACCGACAAATTTCCGTCATTCCTTGAAATTTATAAAAACAATGTTTCTTAATCCCATTGCAAATTAAAAAAACGATACTTCTTAATTCCGCCGTAAATTTATAAAAACAATGTTTCTTAATCCCGTCATAAATTTAAAAAACAGCCTTTTACGTTTATTGTAAATTAAAAAACAACCGGCGGCTTTTTTATTCGTTTCAAACTAAAAAAACAACCGGCGGCCTATACTCTTTTCGCCCGTTCCTCTATACCGTTCTGTTAAAAAATTTCACATTTCCCGTCAAAACGTCCGAATACGAATAGGTCTTGATCGCGTCCGCCTCCGATTTGACCGTAAAAACCGATGCGTAAAGGTTTTCGACCCTGCCGTTATACTCGACGATTTTATTCCGTCCGAGGTTGACTCTCAACATCACGTTCAAGCCTTTCAAGCCGAAAAGCCTGTTTTTCGCGTCGTCGAGAGAATGTTTTACTTCCTTCACTTTTATGCCCTCCTTATGCCCGCGTTTATGCTTCGGCTTCTTTTTTTGAGCCTAAACGCTTTCGGATATTTACAAACCGAATATTTTAAAAAGCGTTTTGTTGACTTTCGGAATAAATAACCCTACCTATTGATTTCACTCCGATAAAAAACCGGCGGCGTTTTGTTGACTTTCGGAATAAATAAACCTTACCTATTGATTTCACTTTGATAAAAAACCGACGGCGTTTTGTTGACTTTCGGAATAAATAACCTTACCTATTGATTTCACTTTGATAAAAAACCGACGCGGCGGCATTCCCTATTATTTTCCCCCAATCATTGTCAACTATTCAATAAAATAAAAAACACGGATCGATTAAACCCGTATTTTTTGATGAATTTTGTTATTTTTAAATAAATCCCGAATTGCGAAGGACTCAAACCTCCGCATTTTACTAAAATCCGCCGTTTAAAACAACAAACTCCGAATTACGAAAGACTTAAACCTCCGCATTTTGCTAAAATCCGCCGTTTAAACAACAAACTCCGAATTGCGAAAGACTCAAACCTCCGCATTTTGCTAAAATCCGTCGTTAAAAAAACAAATCCCAAGAACCGCAATCCTATCCATACCTACAAAATATGCGGATATAAAAGCCGTATTTCACAAACGAATACCGATTATAATTTCCGCAACCGCAAAGCCGTTTTAAAAATCCGTTGCTCTTATCACATATCCGCAAAACGGATATAAAAAAATCGTTGAACCGCGTATTATTGTATGTATGTTTTTTTAAAAAACGCGTACCGCTTCCAACTTACTCCGGCTTAATCGCCCCGACGGGACAACCGTCCGCGCATGCTCCGCAATCTATGCACGTCTCCGGATCGATGACATACTGCCCCGCTCCCTCGCTGATCGCACTGACGGGACAAGTGTCCGCGCATGCTCCGCAACTGATACAATCGGAATTGATAGTGTGTGCCATAATATTGAATCTCCTTATTTATAGTTTTTTCCTTGTTTTATGATGCTTTTTATCCCTTGCCTATTTTATTTTTATATTATACCACAAAAGCGCGGCTTTGTACAGCGGTTTCCGAAAAGTTTTTCCGAATATCCCGGAAATTTTTTTTCCCTGAATTGCAATTGCTAATGCAACAAATAAAAGAGGGCTCAAAAGAGTCTAACTTAGTTTAAAATGTTTGTGAGGTCAAATATTTTGCTAAGGGAGAGACTATTATGAGCCGTGAATA
>JAISNN010000054.1 GCA_031276195.1 Clostridiales bacterium | reverse complement strand
GTGTAGCGTTATTGGTTTAGCGTTATTGGTTTAGCGTTATTGGTTTAGCGTTATTGGTTTAGCGTTATTGGTTTAGCGTTATTGGTTTAGCGTTATTGGTTTAACATTTTTTTTGCTATATCAGTATATTGTATATGTGGATTAAAAGTTTAAAGAGTGTTTAGCGCGTGCGCAAAGGGTCGTTTTAAATTCCGCGCGGATATTATATTAGTTAAACTTTTAATTAGGACGGCGTACGGATTAAAAGCCGCCGTCATAGCGGTAAACCGCGGCAAATGCAAGCATTTTACCGCCGCATAAAATGCGGTTTTAAATCAAACATATGTTTGATTTAAAAGTTTAACCGCTATATCTAACGAATATAAGTTTTTTAAGAGGGTGTTTTATGGGCAGAGGGTTCTTTTTTGTAAACGTGCGCACCGCCGGCAACGCCATTCCGATCGACGGGGCATACGTGCGGATTTTGACCGCGGGGGGCGAACAGGTATACGACGCGTATACGGACAAAAACGGTGCGGCGGGTGATTTTACCCTTTACGCGCCCTCCGCAAGAATCATCGACGGCGGTGAATTCAAAGGAGTTACATACGAGGTATACGACGTGATAGTTTCAAAAAAGGGCTTTTCGACGGTTACGGTCAGGGGCGTCGAGATCGTGGATAACGAAAGATCCATTCTTCCCGTCGTTATGCACCCCACGCGTATGGCGGACGGCGGTGGCGGTACGGACGGAGACGAGGAAATCGATATTCCGCCCTTCGGGCTGCTGCTCCCCACAAGCCAACTGCAATACACTCTGCCGAGCCGCGTTTTAAAGGAAGTCTACATACCCGAATATATCACCGTCCACTTGGGAACGCCGAATAATAACGCCGTCCGGAACGTGCAGGTCGCGTTCGACGACTATATAAAAAACGTCGCGAGCAGCGAAATTTTTCCCACGTGGCCGCTGAACGCGATTTTGGCGAACATTCATTGTCAAGTTACTTTCGCTCTCAACCGTATCTATACCGAATGGTACAGAAGCAGAGGCTATAACTTCGACATAACGAACTCCACCGCATACGATCAATATTACGTCGAGGGACGCAATATATTCGAAAATATCTCGAATACCGTCGATCAGGTGTTCAACGTATACGCGCGCCGCGTCGGATTCCGCAACCCATATTTTACGCAGTATTGCAACGGCACAACCTCCGTTTGCGCCGGACTGTCGCAGTGGGGAACGGTCAATCTCGCGGAACAAGGACTCGAACCTATCGAAATTATGCAATATTATTACGACGACGACTTGGAATTAGTCGCGACGGAAAATATCGCGAGAATAAGCGAAAGTTATCCCGGCTACGCGCTAAGACAGGGCAGCGTCGGCGACGAGACCGCGTTGATTCAAAATTATCTCAGACGGATAAGGATAAATTATCCGCTTATCCCTTCGATCACCGATGCGGACGGCGTGTTCGGCGCGTCCACAAGTCAGGCGGTAAAGGCGTTTCAGCGAACCTTTAATATGACCAGCGACGGAATAGTGGGACGGGCGACTTGGTATCGCATCGCTTTCGTCTACGTCGGCGTCATAAAACTCGGCGAATTAGACAGCGAAGGCGAAAGAATCGGTATCGGCAACTCTCCGCCCAACTCCGTTTTGAGATTGGGCGCGGCGGGAACGGACGTTCTCGAATTGCAATTTATACTTGATTCGATAGAACCGTTTTACGCGTCGCTCCCCGCGGTCATAAAAGACGGCTATTTCGGCTATGAATTGCAAAACGCCGTCATAGAATTTCAACGCTATTTCGGGATTTCTCCCGACGGAGTAGTCGGACCGGCGACGTGGGGACTGCTGTATTCGGTCTATAAGGGGATATTTGAAAGCGGTTCGGTGCAAATCCCCGACAACGGCGGCGGAGGAGCGGCCGCGCCGGAATATCCCGGAACTTTGCTGAGAAGAGGATCGGACGGCGAGAACGTAAGGCTGATTCAACGGTATTTGAGCGCGATAAGGATCATATATAATTCCGTGTTGCCGCTCGTCGTGAACGGAAAATACGATGCGGCGACGGAGGACGCGGTCAAGTCCTTTCAAGACGAATTTATTTTGCAAGAGGACGGAATCGTAGGACCGGTAACCTGGACGCAGATCGTCAGGATTTATAATCTCGTCAAAGGAAAACAAGCGGAGGTTTTTACCTATCCCGGAACGGATTTGAAACAAGGCTCGACGGGAGAGGACGTTATGACTATGCAGCTGGTCTTGAACGAATTGCATAACTACTATCCCGAAATACCCGCGTTTCCCGCGGACGGCATATTCGACGCGGACTTTAAAGGGGCGGTTGCCGCGTTCCAAAGACGCTTCGGCTTGACCGCGGACGGAGTGATCGACGAGACGACTTGGCGGCGGGCGGTGAGAGAACGCTCGAACGCGGCGAACGGACGGACGGGAATTAGCGGTTAGCGGGGCAGGTGAGAGGTAAATTTTCGTTGTTTGCGTTTAGCCTGCAATAAGGCTCGACGCAAGGTTTGTTTTTTTAATGCGAATAAAATAATCCGTAAAAATCTAATTCAACCGCGGAAGAATCAAGCGACGGGTTCGCAAAAATTTTAATTCAACCGATAAAGATCAAGCGTTTTATGGTTCGTCGAGAAACTAATTCAACCGCGGCAATATAGGATTTAAGTCGTCCGGTCCTCCGTCCTTATAGAGGAGCGCGTCGCGTAAGGTTTCGACGGTTCGCATCGTCTTTCCCGATTTGTCGATCATATTTACGATCGGTCTTGCTCTTTCGACAAGAAGGGCCGCGAAGAGATATTCGGACGTACCCGGCTTGTAGGACATATTGCCGTAGGAAATTCCCGTTATCAATTCCGCCGCGAAGTCTTTTAAATACCGCTCCTCGAAATCCTTGTCCAACTTGCCGGCGTAGAGGATCAACGCCTTTACGTCCTTTATTTTGATTTTGTCTACCGCCTTGCCCGCCGCGCTTATAATTTTCCACAATTTTTTGTCGTCTTTTTCTAATTTTTCGCGCGAAAGCCCTATTCCGAATTCGTGGCAATGCGCCGCGAAAGTTTCCATATCGTCCGCCGCCGCGCAATACACCATATCGGTAACCATTTTTGCGAACTCCGCTCTCATATATTCCGAACCGTTCCTTCCGGCGGTGTCGATTCCGACCTCCGCTAACTCCTCCGCCGTCAACGCCAAACTCTCGATCTTAACTTCGTCGTATGAAAATCTGACCTTTCTGAAAAATCCGGGCGAACCCGTCAGCGTTCCCGTGCCGACGTTGTAGAGGGTGTTGCCTAAGGCGGTTTTGTAATTCACTACGGAATGTACGTGAGAATGCCCCGTAAAGATGAATTCCAGCCCCGCGTCCGCCATTTTTCCGGCGGCGTTCAGATGCCATTCGTGCCAATCCTTGCTCCCCGTATACGAATATAAGGGGGAGGGATTCAAAACGGGGTAGTGCTGCATAGCGAAAATATAATCCCCCGCAAGGCGCGAATCGGATATCACTTTCAAAACCCAAGCGAGTTCCTCTTCTTCATAACCGCGTCCGAAAATATGATCCGCGTTGATCACCAAGAGGCGGTAGTTTTCGGAAATTTGCGCGACATACGACTTTCCGCCGTCAAAAGGGCTGTATTCCAAAACTACGCCGTCCGTCAAAAACGACATATATTTTTCGGACGCCTCGTCGCGGGAAAGCACGTTCGGATTGCCGTTGTCTTTGAAATCGTGTCCCGCCGGCAGGGCGTAGACGTCTTTGCCCGCGTCCTTTAAGGTTTGCAATCCTCTTTCAAGAATCGCGTAACTGTCCCTGTCGCCCGCGTGAGTAAGGTCGCCCGGGAGAATTACGGCGCGCGCCGTTTCGTCCTCCGCGGCTCTCTTGAACGAAGCGGTCATAATCGCTTCGCTTTCTGCTCTGTCCATCGGACCTTCGGTATGCTCGTCCGTCGCCAAAATATGTATGTCGTTCATAACGTAAATCTCTAAGGGCGCGTCGCCGGGAGAACCGACTTTGCCGTTCGTCGTTAATAACGACGGCTTAAAAGGTTCGACGGTTTTTTCGTTTTGGCGGTATGCCGCTTCGTTTTGAACGAGAGTTACGGCGGTCGTAAAGACCGCGCCGAGTAGAATAACCGTCAAAACGAACAGCCCGACGCCTTTTAGAAAAGCGCGGAAAGGGCTTTTTTTCTTTTTTTGCATTTTTTTCGTTGATTCCATTGTTTTTTGCTCCTTATTTTGCTTTATATATTTTTTAAAAATAAAGTACGGCATAATTTTAACACATCTTTTTAACCGCTATCAACGCCGTTTCCGTAAAGAGTGTGTAAATTTATGTAATGAACGCGTTGCGTAATATGCTAAAAAGGATAAAAATTTAGGAAGTTTTTTTGAAAAACTATTAACGGCGGGGTTTTAGGTGTTATTCGGATATCGTCAACGCCCTTTCCGTAAAGAGTGTGTAAACTTATGTAATAAAGGCGTTGCGTGATATGCTAAAAAGGATAAAATTTCGGAAGTTTTTTTGAAAAACTATTGACGGCGGGGTTTTTAGGTATTATAATAAGTTATATACTATTATCTTGTGTATATTAGGATGGATTTCGTATGAGTGAAACTTTTAAAACGGACGGCGGAGAACAACCTATAAGCAAGCGTATTTGGACGACGCTTATTTTGTTCGGGCTGTTCGGGCAAATCGCGTGGGCGGTTGAAAACACCTATTTTAATCTGTTTATTTATAACACCGTCGCAAAAAGTACGTATGCCGTAACGATTATGGTTCAGGCAAGCGCAATCGTGGCGACGGTTACCGCGCTCGTTATGGGCGCGGTTTCGGACAGAACGGGAAACCGCCGGAGTTTTTTGTCCGTAGGCTACATTTTGTGGGGGATTTCTCTTTTGGCGTTCGCTTTCATAAATACCGAAAACGTGGGGCGGCTGTTCGGCATAGATCCGCTCACACCCTCCGGGTCGTTCGGATTGGAGGGGACGGGCGCGACGCTGAGAGTAACCGCGACGCTCGCGGTGATAATCGTTATGGATTGCGTTATGACCTTCTTTGGCTCGGGCGCAAACGACGCGACCTTTTATCCTTGGACGACGGACAATATAAGTTCTAAAAACCGCGCGAAAGCCGAAAGCGTCATTTCGGTGATGCCGCTTTTGTCGCTTTTGATCGTATCGGGCGGGTTCGGATTTATTTTGGGAGAGGACAATAACTATCCGCGTATGTTCTATATAATCGGCGGAATCGTTATCGCGTGCGGCATAGCGGGATTGTTCTTGATCCGCGACAATCCGCGCCTGAAACCCGATCGCTCGGCAAACCTTTTCGGGAATATAGCGTTCGGTTTTTTGCCGTCCACGGTCAAACGTTATAAGGCGCAATACGTAACGCTGCTTGGCTGGCTGATAATTTCTATCGCGTCCGGTACGTTTATGCCGTACCTCATAATCTATGCGGAACAATACCTCAAATTTACGATTATGGAATACAGCGCGGTGCTGGGCATCGTCATCATCTTGTCCGCCGTAGGTATTTTGGTGTGCGGGCGTTTTATGGAACGCGTCGGGCGTATGAAAATGCTCGCGTTCGGCTTGATCGCCGAGTCGGGCGGACTGTTTCTTTTGTATTTTGTACACGGATTCGACAAGGCGGTTGTGCTGACGCTGTTCGCGATCTTCGGATTCGTTATGCTTATGGGAATGTTGGTGGTTACGACGGTCTTGGGCGCGTATACGCGCGACTTTACGCCCTCCGCAAAAGCCGGAAAACTTCAAGGCGTGCGTATGATCGCGCAAGTGCTGATACCGGGGCTTATAGGTCCCGCCGTGGGCGACGCGATAAATCAACGTATGGCAAGCCTCAATCCCGACGAATTGCTTTACTTTGACACCGCAAACGAGATATGGGCAAACATTCCCGCTCCCGAAATTTTTTTAGTCGGCGGTGCGTTGATGCTGTTGCTGATTATTCCGATGATTATGTTGAAGCGTCTTCAAAAACAAGGACTTGCGACGCCCGAGGACTTGTGCGCCGACGGACAATGATAAACGGCGGTTAAGCGGTTTAGTGAGTTAAAAATACGGCGTTGTTTACGCTCGCGCGGCTGTTTTATAATTTAAAAATACGGCGTTGTTTACGCTCGCGCGTGTGTGTGTAATTTAAAATACGGCGTTCTTCACGCTCGCGCGGCTGTTTCATAATTTAAAAATACGGCGTTAATTATTTTGCGCGTGTGTGTGTAATTTAAAAATAGGCGTTGTTTACGCTCGCGCGTGCAATAATATAAATCTATAAACTTTTAAAAGAGAGGGGAATATGAGGACAGAACATAAAATCGAATCCGTTCGGCGGCTGCTCGACGGCGAAGGGCAAATCGCCGAACCGGGCTACGCCTTGCAACCGTATTGGATATACGACCGCGCCGATATACGCGCGCCTAAAATCCGTATCAAAGAATGGGATTGCTATATCGTAAACGACGGCGCGAAATGCTTGATGACCACTCTCGCCGATTGCGGCTATATAGGGCTTATCGGCGTAACGTGGATCGATTGGGCGACGCTCGAACGCGTCGAATTGTCCGCGGTCGCCCCGTTCCCTATGGGGAAATGGGCGTTGCCGTCCTCCGCCGAAAGCGGACGCGTGTCGCGGAGTATCGGGCGGAATACGCTGACCTTCGAAACCGCGGACGGCGTGCGCAAGTTGACGGGTTCGTTCGCGGATAAACGCCGCGAATTGTCCTTTTCACTGACGCTTTCGGACGCGCCGCGCGATAATATGGTGATCGCCACGCCCTTAGACAAGCGCGGACATTTCTATTATAATCAAAAAATTAACCTTATGCGCACGGAGGGTTCGGCGGTCTTGAACGGCTCCCCATACGCCTTTTCGCCCGACCGCGCGCTGGCGACTCTGGATTGGGGGAGGGGCGTTTGGACATACGACAATACTTGGCTTTGGTCCAGCCTCAACGCCGTACTTCCCGACGGAACGCTTTTCGGCTGGAATTTGGGCGGCGGCTTCGGCGACACTTCCGCCGCAAGCGAAAATATGCTGTTTACAGACGGAATCGCGCATAAAATAGGCGAAGTAACCTTTGAAATCCCGAAAAAAACCGTCGGCGAAAAAAAGACCGCGGACGATTATATGTCGCCTTGGAAAATTACTTCGGACGACGGGCGTTTGAACGCGGTTTTTAAGCCGGTCTATGACCGCGCCGTCCCTATAAATTTGGGAGTCGTCGCTATGCTTCCGCATCAAGTGTTCGGCGTTTTCGGCGGAACGGCGGTTTTGGACGACGGCTCGTTTGTCAAGTTTGAAAATCTTTTCGGGTTTGCCGAAAAGGTGCATAATAAATGGTGACGCTATTTCACTTTTATAGCGGTTAAACTTTTAAATCAAACGGTATGTACGTTTGATTTAAAACCGCTTTGCAAAATGCGGCGGCAAAATACTTGCGTTTTGCTGGGTTTACCGCTATGACGGCATTAAACGGGCGGGAAGCCCCTCCCTCCGCCGTCTACGCAACCGTCGGATTTTAATCCGCACGGCGTACGATTAAAAATTTAATTGGTATAAAATGACAGTCGTTATGAATTAGAATTTATATTCGCCGCACTTTCAGATTCATAACGGCTATATTTTTTTAATCCGCTATATTATCCGCCGTTATAGGCGGTTTCAATCTATGTTTAAAAAAATTATTATAGCATTATCGAGATAGAGGGGATTTTGGATTGACAAGCGAAACTATATTTAGTATAATGGATAAGTTAGAAATACCATATCGGTACGCGGACGCGGATTTGTTGTGAAAGCGGACGTTTTTTAAGGGCGGATAAGGCTTTTCGGGATTTATTTTCCGTTGAGTGAATACGTTATGAAATTTATTTTTCGTTAAGCGAATACGGTACGGAATTTATTTTTGTTGAGCGAAAGCGGTACGGGATTTATTCTTGGCGGAGTTTATCGAAAAAAACGAACCTTATTTATTAGGAAAAACGAACCTTTGGAGGAGAAATTATGTTGACGGCGATTGTCGGAGTGAATTGGGGCGACGAGGGAAAGGGCAGAATGGTTGACTTGCTTTCCTCGGATTATGACGTTATCGTCCGCTATCAGGGCGGAAATAACGCGGGGCATACCGTAGTCAACGAAAAAGGACGCTTCATCTTAAACCTCCTGCCGTCCGGAATCCTGCGCGACGGAACGGTCAACGTTATGGGGCAGGGAATGGTCATAGATCTCGAACACCTCGTCGGCGAAATCGCAAGACTCAAAGAAAAAGGTATCGAAATCTCGCCGGAAAATCTCAAAATCAGCGACAAAGCGACGGTTTGCCTGCCTTATCACAGGCTTTTTGACTGCTTGGAGGAAGATAGGTTAAAAGATAAGAAATTCGGCTCGACAAGGCGCGGAATCGCCCCCGTATACGGTGATAAATATATGAAAAAAACCGTCAGAATGGGCGACCTTTTAAATCCCGAAGCGTTGAAAGAGAGAGTTTTTTCTCTCGTCGAATGGAAAAATATCGTTTTAAAGGGATACAAAAAGTTTTTCGGCGCGTACGCTTGGAAAAAACTTTTCACCGCGAACGGCTACGAAAACGGCGCGATCGACCCGTCGGCGACATATGATTGGCTCGTGAAAAACGGGGATATTTTGAAAGAATATATAGCCGATACGGGCGCGTTCTTTTTGGCGGCGAAGGATAAAAGGATTATGTTCGAGGCGCAGTTGGGCGCGCTGCGCGATATCGATTACGGAATTTTTCCCTATACGTCGTCAAGTTCTACGATCGCCTCATACGCGCCTATCGGAGCGGGAATCCCGTACGCTAAGGTCGACGAGGTCATAGGAATCGTCAAAGCGTACAGCAGTTGCGTGGGCGAAGGTCCGTTCGTCGTCGAAATGGACGGGAAAGAAGCGGAGGATTTGAGAGCGGCGGGCGGAGAATACGGCGCGGCGACGGGCAGACCCAGAAGAGTCGGCGCTTTCGACGTTTTGGCAAGCAGGTACGGCGCGAGAGTCCAAGGGGCTACGGCTTTGGCTTTGACGAAATTGGACGTTTTGGCTTATATGGACAAAATTCCCGTGTGCGTAGACTACGAAGCGGATGGAAAAAGACTCGGCGAATTCGTTACGGACGAAAGACTTTACCGCGCAAAGCCCGTGATCGAATATCTCGACGGCTTTAAATGCGACATAAATAAATGCAGAACAAAGGCGGATTTGCCCGAAAACGCCCTAAAATACGTCGAATATATAGAAAAAGCCGTGGGCGTCAAGATTAAATACGTTTCGGTCGGGCAGGCGCGAGAGGATTATTTGGAACTTTAATATATAACTTACGTCATATTATTTATATGACGTAAGTTATATAAAACGCGTTCTTAAAATAACTTAAAAATCATTAAAAAAACGCGGTGCAGAAGCGTCGTAAATGATATAATCTATGTTATATTAAACTATATAACGTATATTATATAAAACGCGCTCTTAAAATGATTTAAAAATCATTAAAAAAAACGCGGTACAAAAGCCGTCGGAAACGATATAATCTGCGTTGCGTTAATTTACGGCTTGCGCTATATAAAAATTCGGCGTTATGTAAAAATAGCCGTTTAAATAAAAAGAGGTTTACTATATGTTTGGCAGATCCGAGGACAAAATTCACGAGGAATGTGCCGTCGCCGGCGTTTGTATCAACGCCGATGAATCGGCGGGAATCATCTATAACGCCTTGCTCGCCTTGCAGCATAGGGGACAGGAGGGCGCGGGGATCGCGGTTCTGCGCGAATCGCGCATCATAAACTACAAAAAACGGGGGCTGGTCAGCGAGGTCTTCGACGGCGAAACTCTAAAAAATCTGCCGAAAGGCAGGATCGCAATCGGACATACGAGATATTCCACGACGGGAAGCAACACGCTCGACAACGTTCAGCCTTTTGTTACCGAATATTTGACGGGGCGGATCGCCACCGCGCATAACGGGAATATCGTAAACGCAAAAGAAATTAAAGAAAGACTCAGAAGTATGGGCGTGGATTTTGTCGCGACGAGTGATTCGGAAGTCGTTTCCGCGCTTATCGCGTACCACGTCGTGAAAAGTAAGGGCGACGAACTGCGCGGAGTAAAAGAAGCGGTGAGACAACTGCAAGGCGCGTTTTCGCTCATCATTATGACCAGCAAAAACCGATTGATCCTCATTCGCGACGGCTACGGTTTCCGTCCGCTTTGCATAGGCAGGAACGTGTACGGTATGATGGGCGCGTCGGAGAGCGTCGCGCTCGACTGCTGCGGCTTTAAATTTGTGCGCGACGTCGCGCCCGGCGAAATGGTCGTCATTGAAAACGGCGAAATCGCAAGTACGGAAAAAATTATCGAAAAGGATAAGAGCGGTCTTTGCATATTTGAATACGTATATTTTGCCCGTCCCGATTCGGTTATCGACGGGCAAAGCGTCTATAAAGCGCGCTTTAATATGGGAGTCAGGCTTTCGGAGGAGTTTTCCGTGGACGCGGATTGCGTCGCGGGCGTGCCGGACAGCGGGCTGGACTGCGCGGCGGGCTACGCATTCGGGAGCGGATTGCCGCTGGTCAGCGCGTTCGTGAAAAACCGCTATGTCGGGAGGAGTTTTATTTATCCCTCTCAGTTAGAACGCGAAAGCGCGGTCAGAGTCAAATTAAACCCTTTGAAATTTAACATCAACAATAAGAAAATCGTTTTGATCGACGACAGTATCGTGCGCGGAACCACGACGGCAAAAACCGTCAAGGCGTTGAAGGACGCGGGGGCGAAAGAGGTTCATATGAGAATATCTTCGCCGCCCTTTAAGCATACCTGCTATTTCGGAACGGATATAGATAAAGTCGAAAACCTTATCGCTAATAAGTTGGGAGTCGACGAAATCAGGAAAAAAATCGGAGCGGACAGCCTCGCGTATATAAGCGTGGACGGAATGAGAAGCGCGTGTTCGGATTGCGCTTTGGGCTTTTGCGCGGGGTGTTTTTCGGGCAAATATAATATCGATATCAACGAATACGATAAGGACATTTTGGAGAAAAAAGAGGGCTGCATAAGCGTGGAAAAAAAGTAGAAAAAACGCGGTATAGTACCGCCGTTTTAGCGCGGAAATTATATATATAAAGCACGGAAAAAGAAGAAATAAAACGGATATAATAACGGCATACGGAAACGCGGAAAAATAACCGAATACGGCATACGGAAAACAAGGCGAAACGGGATACGTAAAACGGAGTTTTAAAGAATAACGAATTAAAAAAATACGAAACGGGGTTTGTCAATGAGAAAAGGCTATTTGGTGTTGGAAAACGGAAAAATTTTTGAGGGAAATATTACGGGAAACGGCGACGTCGTCGCGGAAATCGTCTTTACGACCGCGATGACGGGCTATCTCGAAACCCTCACCGATAAGAGTTATTACGGGCAGATGATCGTCCAAAGTTTTCCCTTGATCGGCAATTACGGGGTGATTCCCGCGGACTTCGAGAGCGACAAAATCGCCGCCTCGGCGTATATCGCGAGAAGCCTGACGGACGCGCCCTCTAACTTCCGTTCGGAGGGGAAATTGGAAACCTTTTTGAACGCGTCGAACGTCCCCGCTTTTCAAGGCATAGACACGCGCGCGCTCGTCAAAATTATCAGAGAAAGAGGGGTTATGAACGCCCTTTTGACGGACAATTTGAAAAACGTCGATTTCGATAAAATTAAGGCGTATACCGTCGCCGACGCCGTTAAAAACGTTTCGCGCAAAGATACCGCGGAATTCCTTTCGGAGAATAAAAACGTCAAAGATTATACCGTCGTCTTGATGGACTTCGGAGCGAAAGAAAACATCAAAAGAAATCTCTTAAAGAGAGTTAAAAAAGTCGTCGTCGTCCCGTATGACACGGCGGCGGAGGAAATAACCGCCCTAAAACCGGACGGAATTATGCTGTCGAACGGTCCGGGCGACCCCGCGGAAAATGTCGGAGTTATCGCGGAAATCAAAAAATTGACCGAAAAAAATATACCGATTTTCGGAATCTGTTTGGGGCATCAGTTGATGGCTCTCGCGAACGGTTTTTTGACGACGAAATTAAAGTACGGGCACAGGGGAACTAATCAGCCCGTCAAAAATTCGGAAAGCGGCCGCGTATATATGAGCAGTCAAAACCACGGCTATGCGGTCGTAAGAGAAAGCGTGAAACCCGAAATCGCGGACGAACTGTTTATAAACGTAAACGACAATACGAACGAGGGTCTGAAATATAAAAAATTTAAATGCTTTTCGGTGCAGTTTCACCCCGAAGCGGCAGGCGGTCCGACGGATACGGAGTTTTTGTTCGACGAATTTATATGTATGATAGACGGACAAAAGGCATAAAAAACGCGGTATAATACCGCCTGAAACGTTATAGTAAACGTTATAAAAAACATAGAAAGAATATATAAAAGCGTAAATCAATAAAGTGAAAATCTAAAAAAAATGCGTTAAAAGACCGGAAAACGCGATACGAAAAATACGGAAAAAGTCAAAAAAAACGCGGTACTATACCGCGTAAATACGATAGATAATACGCTATAAAAACAGGAGACTTAGCAAATGCCGTTAAATAAGGAAATCAAAAAGGTTCTGTTGATCGGGTCGGGAGCGATCGTCATCGGACAGGCCGCCGAATTTGACTATTCGGGGACGCAGGCGCTCCGCGCCTTAAAAGAGGACAATATCGAAGCGGTTCTCATAAACTCCAACCCCGCCACCATTATGACGGACAACGCCATGGCGGACAAAATCTACATAGAACCGCTGACGCTCGCCACGGTCAAAAGAATCATCGAAAAGGAAAAACCGGACAGCATTATGTCGGGCTTCGGGGGGCAGACGGGCTTGACCCTCTGTATGCAACTCGCCCGCGAAGGTTTCTTGAAAAAACACGGCGTAAGGCTGCTCGGAGCGGGTCCCGAAACCATCGACAAGGCGGAGGACAGACAACTTTTTAAGGACACGATGGAGAGCATAAATCAGCCTTGTATTCCGTCCGAAGTCGTTACGAATCTCGCGGACGCGCTCAAAGTCGCGGACAGGCTGGAATATCCCGTGATCGTCCGCCCGGCATTTACTCTCGGCGGAAGCGGCGGAGGAATCGCCGAAAATCAAGCGAAAATGAAAGAAATCGCGGCGACGGGGCTGGAAATGTCGCCGATAAATCAAATTCTCGTCGAAAAATGCGTCTCGGGCTGGAAAGAAATCGAATACGAAATAATTCGCGACAACCGCGGAAACACGATCTCCGTATGCGCTATGGAAAATTTCGATCCCGTGGGCGTGCATACGGGCGACAGTATCGTTATCGCGCCCACGATGACTCTCGCCGATAAGGAATACCAAATGCTGAGAAAAGCCGCTTTCGACATCGTCGCGGCTTTGGATATGAAGGGGGGGTGCAACGTGCAGTTCGCCTTAAACCCCGACACTTTCGAATACGCCGTAATAGAGGTCAATCCGAGAGTCTCGCGCTCGTCCGCTCTCGCAAGCAAGGCGACGGGCTATCCGATCGCGAAAGTCGCGGCAAAAATCGCCGTGGGCTACGACCTCGACGAGATTATGAACGCCGTAACGGGAAAGACTTTCGCGTCGTTCGAACCCGCCCTCGACTATGTAGTCGTGAAATATCCGAAATGGCCGTTCGATAAATTCGTATACGCGAAAAGAGAACTCGGAACGCAAATGAAGGCGACGGGCGAAGTTATGTCGATCGGCGACTGTTTCGAGTCCGCGCTCCTAAAAGCCGTCCGCGGCGCGGAATTGGCGACGGATTTTTTGGAATTCAAAAAATTCAGGGAGGCTGACGACGATTTTTTGTTTTATAACATCGAAAAGGCGACGGACGAGAGAATTTTCGCGGTCTACGAAGCGATTTACCGCGGTATAGATCTCGAAATTATTTTTGAAAAATCCAAAATCGACAGATGGTTTTTAAATAAAATAAAAAATATTTCCGACTTTGTAAAGAGTATCGAAAACAAAAAAATTACTTACGAACAGTACGTTTCGGGGAAGAAATACGGCTTTACGGATAAGGTTTTAAAGCGCGTTTCAAAAGACGATTTTTCATTCCGTCTTTCTCCCGACTTTAAAATGGTCGACACTTGCGCCTGCGAATTTTTCGCCGATACGCCGTACTTTTATTCGGCGTTCAATACCCCGCAGAGCGGCGGCGAAAACGAGGCTCTGGAATACATCAGACGGAGCAAAAAAGAGACGGTCGTAGTCCTCGGCAGCGGCTGTATCCGAATCGGACAGGGCATAGAATTTGACTATGCGAGCGTGCATTGCGTCCGGACGCTGAAAAAATTGGGATATAACGTCGTCATCATAAACAACACCCCCGAAACGGTTTCGACGGACTTCGACACGTCCGACAGGCTGTATTTCGAACCGCTGACCGAAGAGGACGTTCTAAACGTCATCGATATCGAAAAACCCGTGGGAGTCGTCGTCGCTTTCGGGGGGCAGACCGCCATAAAACTGACGGGCGCGCTGTCAAAAAATAATATTCCCATAATCGGCACGGGCGCGGACAGCATAGATATGGCGGAGGACAGAAAGCGTTTCGACGAATTGCTGGAAAAAATCAACGTCAAACGCCCCGAAGGCTATACCGTTATGACGCGCGAAGAAGCCCTCTTGACCGCGAATAAATTAGGCTATCCCGTCCTTATACGCCCGTCTTACGTACTCGGCGGTCAAAATATGATCGTCGCGTTCTCGGACGCGGACGTCGAGGAATTTATGCGCATCATCTTGGAATACAACATAACCAATCCTATTTTAGTGGACAAATATATAAGCGGAACGGAGGCGGAAATCGACGCTATCTTTGACGGCGAAGATATATTTATTCCGGGAATTATGGAGCATATCGAGCGCGCCGGGATTCATTCGGGCGACAGCATCGCGGTGTATCCTCCTCAAAATATCACGGACGATATGTACGACAAGATTTTGAAGACCTCATACGACTTGTGCAAAGGACTGTCCGTCAAGGGAATCGTAAATATTCAATACATAATCAAAGGCGGCGATCTCTATGTCATCGAGGTCAATCCGCGCGCGTCGAGAACCGTCCCGTATCTCAGCAAGGTTACGATGGTTCCGATTTGCGAGATCGCGACTATGGTATCTCTCGGTATGAAATTGAAATCCTTGCCCTACGGCACGGGGATATGGCGCGATATGCCGTATACCGCAGTGAAAGTTCCCGTCTTTTCTTTTGAAAAATTGACGGACGTGGACACTATGCTGGGCGCGGAGATGAAATCGACGGGAGAGGTTTTGGGGATCGGCAAAAATTTACGCGAGGCGTTGTATAAAGGTTTGCTTGCCGCGGGCTACCGCCTCAAAAAAAGCGGCGGCGTGTTCGTCAGCGTCCGAAATCAGGACAAAAACGAAATCGCGGCGATAACGAAAAAATTCGCCGATCAAAAGTTTAAAATCTACGCTACGGAGGGGACGGGCGCGGTTCTGAAAAAAGCGGGAATCGCCGTTACGACCGTCAAAAAAATACACGAAAACCCGACAGATAATACGCAAACCCTTCTAAAAAGCGGCAAGGTCGACTATATCATCTCCACGTCCGCAAAAGGCAGAGATCCCGCGCGCGACAGCGTGAAAATCCGCCGTCTGGCGACTATGAATAAAATTCCGTGTTTGACGTCTCTCGACACGGCGAACGCGCTCGCGGACTGTCTGCTCGGAAAATTCGGCGAAAACAATACGGAACTCGTCGATATCAACGATATGAGGAAGGATAAAATGAAATTGAAATTCACAAAAATGCACGGCGCGGGAAACGATTATATATACATAAATTGCTTTGAAAACGCCGTGAACAGCCCCGAATCTCTATCCGTCTATCTTTCGGACAGGCATTTCGGAATCGGGGGCGACGGAATCGTCTTGATCTGCCCGTCTAAGAGCGCGGACGCGAAAATGAGAATGTTCAATCTCGACGGCTCGGAGGGAAAAATGTGCGGAAACGCCATTCGCTGCGTCGCGAAATATCTATACGACAAGGATATAGTCAAAAAAACCGAAATGTCCATCGAAACTTTGAGCGGAATCAAAAAACTTAAACTCTTTACGCAGAGCGGAAAGGTCGCGCGCGTCAGCGTCGATATGGGACGCGCAATTTTGAACGCGAAAGAAATACCCGTCGTTTCCGAAAAAGAAACCGTCGTCAACGAAAGGGTTTCGATCGGCGGCGCGGAATATAACATAACGTGCGTTTCGATGGGTAATCCGCATTGCATAGTGTTTTGCGACGAAATAGATTCACTCGATTTGGAAAAGTTAGGTCCGCTTTTTGAAAACGACAAAATATTCCCCGAGAGAGTCAACACCGAGTTTGTCAAGGTCGCGGGAGCGGACAATCTCACGATGAGAGTTTGGGAGAGGGGGAGCGGAGAAACGCTCGCCTGCGGAACGGGCGCGTGCGCGGCGGCGGCGGCGGCGGTTCTGAACGGGTATTGCGAGGCGGGGCGCGACATAACGGTCAAACTCTTAGGGGGAGAATTGACCGTCAATTACGGCAAGGACGGAGTCGTTATGACGGGCGACGCGAAATTGGTTTTCGAGGGCGTCGTCGAGATTTAAATAGGCGGGACGGCGGCAAAAAAACGTATACGCCGATATGGAAAATCGGTTTTTTGCGGTATTCTAAAAAATTAAAAACGCGGTACAGTACCGCAAAAAAAAAACGATTTATAGCATTTTTAAAAAACTTTAAAAAACGGAATAAATACCGTATAGAAAACGGCTTTATTATAGTATTGCGAAAAACTAAAAAAAAATACGGAATACCGCATAAAAAAAAGGTTTTTTAGTATTATGAAAAACGCGGTATAGTACCGCGTAAAAAATGAAATAGAAATTTAAAAACGGAATGCGAAAAAATTCAAAAAAATGAAATAGAAATTTAAAAGCGGAATACAAAAAAAATTCAAAAAAGATTTTTACGATAAACGAAAGTAAGGAAAAAGGTGTCGCTAATTATGAATCAAACCGTACTCGTATTAGACTTCGGCGGTCAGTATAAAGAATTGATCGCGCGCGAGGTCAGACGCTGCAGCGTATATTCGGAGGTCAAGTCGGGACAAATTTCCGCCGAAAGAGTGAGGGAAATCGCGCCGATCGGCATAATCTTAACGGGCGGACCGAAAAGCGTCTATAAGGAAAACGCGATCGGTATCGACGCGGAAATTTTTAGTCTCGGAATTCCCGTACTCGGAATTTGCTACGGTATGCAACTGCTCTGCCATACCTTGGGCGGACGCGTCGAGTCCGCGAAAAAAAGCGAATACGGCGTTACCGCGGCGAACCTTAATACCGAAAACCCTCTGTTTTGCGGAGTGAAACCCAAAACTAAGGTGCTGATGAGCCATACGGATAAGGTTACCGCGCTCCCGAACGGTTTCGTAGGAATAGGAGCGACCGCAAATACGAAATTCGCCGCCTGCGCCGACGACGCAAGAAAACTCTACGGGATTCAATTTCACCCCGAAGTCGAACTGACGGAGTGCGGCACGCGCATTATACGCAACTTTTTGTATGAAATATGTAAAGCGGCGGGCGACTACAATATCGACGATTACGTCGAAAGACAGATAAAAAGTATACGCGAACAGGTCGGAAACGAAAGGATTATACTCGCGCTCTCGGGAGGCGTCGATTCGTCGGTGTGCGCCGCGATTTTGTCGAAAGCCGTGGGGAAAAACTTGATTTGTATATTCGTAGATCACGGCTTTATGCGCTTGAACGAGGGCGACCAAATCGAGAAAGTATTTTCCTCAATGGATTTGCAATTCGTCAGAGTGAACGCCGGGGAACGTTTTTTGAAAAAATTAGACGGAGTTTCGGAACCCGAAAAAAAACGGAAAATTATCGGCGCGGAGTTTATTAAAGTATTCGAGGACGAGTCGGCGAAACTCGGAGAAGTGAAATTTTTGGCGCAGGGGACTATCTATCCCGATATAATAGAGTCGGGCGGAGAACACGCCGCTACGATAAAAAGCCACCACAACGTCGGCGGTCTGCCGAAAGATATCGCTTTCCGTTCGATCATCGAGCCGCTTTCGGGACTGTTCAAAAACGAGGTCAGAGAAATCGGCGCGAAAATGGGACTTGGAGAATATTTGGTCAGCCGTCAGCCCTTCCCGGGACCGGGGCTTGCGATACGTATTATGGGCGAGGTTACAAAGCCGAAATTAGAAATTTTGCGTTTCGCGGACGATATAGTATGCCGCGAAATCAAGAAAGCCGGCTTGAACGTAAGTCAATATTTCGCCGTCTTTACGGGCGTGAATACCGTCGGCGTTATGGGCGACGAGAGAACGTATGACAATTTGATCGCGGTCAGAGCGGTTACCACGAGCGATTTTATGACTTGCGATTATACGCCAGTGCCGCACAGAATCCTCAAAAAAATATCGTCCAGAATCGTCAACGAGGTCAAAGGCGTCAACCGCGTCGTATTTGACATAACGAGCAAGCCGCCCGGAACGGTCGAATGGGAATGATTTTTTACATATAAAAACGCTTAAAAAACGCGGTATAGTACCGCGGAAAGAGTTATATTTGGCGTTATAGCATATATCATATAAAAACGAAGCGTATTTTTGAGTATGAAAATCTAAAAAAAAAACGCGGCATAGTACCGCGGAAAATTATATATAAATTATATATCAAGTATTATATCAAGCGTTATATCGGATATTATAAAAAATTTTGGATATATTATAAAAAAATTATCGTATCATAAGGAGAAGTATTATGAAATACATATTTGTTACGGGCGGCGTCGTTTCGGGGCTGGGGAAGGGCATTACCGCGGCGTCGCTGGGTTTGCTTTTGAAAGCGCGCGGTTTCAAGGTCGGCGTTATCAAACTCGATCCTTATTTGAACGTTGATCCGGGAACTATGAATCCGTTCCAGCACGGCGAAGTATACGTTACGGAGGACGGCGCGGAAACCGACCTCGACCTCGGTCATTACGAGAGGTTTATCGACGTGAATTTAAACAAATACTCCAACCTGACCAGCGGTACGGTATATTCTAAGGTCATAGAGAACGAGCGCGCGGGCGCGTATCACGGACAAACTATACAGGTCATTCCGCACGTTACGGGATACATTAAAGAGTTTATTTTTCAGGGAGCGGCGGCGTTTGACGCGGACGTTATGATCGTTGAAATCGGCGGCACGACGGGCGATATCGAAAGCCAGCCTTTTTTGGAGGCGGCGCGGCAGATTCATCTCGACGTAGGGCGCGAAAACTGCCTTTTTATACACGTTACGCTTGTGCCGTACTTGAGTTTTGCGGGAGAGCATAAGTCCAAACCGACGCAGCATTCGGTCAAGGAATTGCAATCTCTCGGAATTTTTCCGAACATAATAATCGCGCGTTCGGACGAGCGTATTTCCGACGGAATTAAGGAAAAAATCGCCCTCTTTTGTAATGTCAAAAAAGATTGCGTCATAGAAAATCTCACGCTGCCCTGCCTTTACGACGCCCCTATTATGCTGAAAAATAACGGGCTGGACACAGTCGTTTGCCGCCTTTTGGGCTTGGGTTCCGCCGACAAAGCCGCCGATACGTCGTCGTGGGAGGCTATGCTGAAAAATGTCTATACGAGTGAAAAAAACGTGAAAATCGCATTGATCGGAAAGTATATACAACTCCGCGACGCATACCTTTCCGTCGCCGAAGCGTTGAAGCACGCGGGCTATTCCGAAAAATACAACGTCGAAATCAAATGGATCGACAGCGAGACGATAACGGGCGGAAACGCCGCCGATATTTTGAAAGATTGCCGCGGAATCGTCGTCCCGGGCGGGTTCGGATCGCGCGGTATAGAGGGCAAAATCGCGGCGTGTAAATACGCCAGAGAAAATAATGTTCCGTATCTCGGGCTTTGTCTGGGAATGCAGATCGCGGTCATAGAATTCGCGAGAAACGTTTGCGGAATTTCCGACGCGAATTCAAAAGAATTCGATGAAGAAGGCAAAAATCTCATAATCGACTTTTTGCCCGATCAGCATTCGAAGATCAAGTTGGGCGGAACGCTGCGGCTCGGAAAATATCCTTGCAAAATAAAGAGCGGAACGGATATGTTTAAAGCGTACGGAAAGGAAATGATATCCGAACGCCACCGCCACCGCTTTGAGTTTAACAACGATTATCGGGAGACCGTCGAAAAGGCGGGCTTGACCGTTTGCGGAACGTCGCCCGATATGAATATCGTCGAAGCCGTGGAAATCACGGAAAAAGACTTTTTTATCGGCGTTCAGTTTCACCCCGAATTTAAATCGCGTCCGAATAATCCGCACCCGTTGTTTTTGAATTTTATACGCGCCGCTATAAAATAGAAATCGTTTTTCGATGAAATAATTATCTCGTTTTTTTATATTTACGGCGGGCGGAATTGAAGGCGGATTTTCGCGGTACTATACCGCGGTTTCGAGAGTGTTAAAATGGATGTAAAGAACCGAAAAAAACATTTTTTATTGTAATTCATAAATAAAATTTCTAAGGAGAACATAAATGAAAATCAACGAAAACTATCGGAATTTGAACGAAAATTACCTTTTCGCGACGATCGCAAAAAAGGTCAAGGAATATAAGGCGGCGCATCCCGAAAAAGAAATTATCCGTCTCGGAATCGGCGACGTAACTCTGCCTCTCGCAAAATCCGTCGTCGCCGCGCTCAAAAAAGCAAGCGGCGAAATGGGTGAAAAAGAGACTTTCAGAGGCTACGACGACGAGCAGGGCTATCCCTTTTTGAAGGAAGCGATAAGGGGATATTACGGCGCGAAGGGCGTTTCCGCAGACGTGTCGGAGATCTTTATCGGCGACGGCGCGAAATCCGACCTCAGCAATATTTTGGACATTTTCGGAACGGATAACGCCGTTTTGGTACCGAACCCCGTATATCCCGTATACGTCGATACGAACGTTATGGACGGCAGAAAAATTTCATATATGAACGCCTCTAAGGAGAACGGCTTTTTGCCCCTTCCCGATAAAAACGTCAAAGCGGATATAATATATCTCTGCTCGCCGAACAACCCGACGGGCGCGGTATACGGCAGGGAAGGACTGAAACTTTGGGTGGACTACGCGCTTAAAAATAAGGCGGTTATACTCTTCGACGCGGCGTATGAATGCTTTATTTCCGACAAAAATTTACCCGCGAGTATCTTCGAAATCGAGGGGGCGAGAGAATGCGCGATCGAATTTTGTTCTCTGTCTAAGACCGCCGGTTTTACGGGGGTGAGATGCGGCTATACCGTCGTGCCGAACGAACTTATATCGAACGGAATAAAATTGAACGCGCTCTGGCGCAGACGGCAGGCGACGAAATTCAACGGAGTTTCATACATCGTCCAGCGCGGCGCGGAGGCGGTTTTTTCAAAGGAAGGGCTTGCCGAGATACGCGAAAATATAAAATACTATATGAATAACGCCGGACTTATCGGCGCGGCTTTGAACAAAAAGGGCGTATATTATACGGGGGGGATAAACTCGCCCTATATTTGGTTTGAATGCTTTGACAAAATGGAGTCTTGGGCGTTTTTTGATTACCTTTTGGAGAATTTCGCGCTCGTCGGAACGCCCGGGGCGGGCTTCGGAGAGGCGGGAAAGAATTTTTTCAGATTGACGGCGTTTAACAGCCTCGAAAATACAAAACTTGCGGCGGACAGACTTTTGAATATAAAGTAAAAGGTTTCTTAAAAAACGTTGATATGACGCAATGTTATATGTTTACGCGGCGTCGTAACGGCACTTTAAGCGTTTTTTATACGTTTTTATTTGAAATTATGAGGGTTCTGAATTTTCGTGATAAAAAACGTTACCAGTTGCTTTATTTATCACGAATTTTTAGAACTCCCGAAATTATAGATTTTTTAAAGCCGTATCGAGATATAAATTTGAGGCGGCGGCGTTTATATAATATTTGGCTTGCGTCAGTTTGTAGCGGTAAAATTTTTCCGTCGCCATAATGAATCCGAGATATCCCGCCGCGATATAATAACGGATTTTTTGCTCCGCGTCAAAGGTTACGGGCGGACAAGGATAGGCGTTTTCGGCGTTCGAAAGAGGTTTATTTATATAATGTTCGTTATATAATTTTTGTGAATACGCGGCGTTGCCGAATGTCGGAAACGATTGATTTGCGTCGTTTGATCGAGATTTATTTATATGACGTTCGTTATATAATTCTTCCGAATAGGCGTTATAAGCGGAGATTGAAAGGGTCTTTTTTTCGGGAGCGAAAGTCATCGGTTCGAGGCAGACAAAATCGGCGATCGGGTCGCCGAAAAAACTGCGTTCCGGGTCGATTAAGGCGAGTTCAAAGCCGTCTTTTGTCCTCTCCGGAAAGATATTTAAATTCCAGAGGTCAAAATTTACGAGCGCGGATGGGACTTTTTGCAGAATTTTTTTGTGTTTTTCGATACAATCGAGGAGTTTTTCGCCTTTTTTGATGCGCTTTCTTTTTTGTTCGCAGTCAAAAATAAGGTTTTTTGTCATAGAGCGAATCGCGGAATACCAGTCGGAATACAAGCCGTTTTGCAAGTAGCCGAATCGGGGAGTTTCGTCGTTAGAGTTTGTTTTCAACGCCTGGTTCCGTTCGCTTTTGAATAGATCGGAATATTTTACGGTATGCAGTTTCGCGGCGGTTTCGGCAAGTTTTTTTGCGATTTTTTGTTTGTCGTCCGCAGATAGGGACGGGGACGCTTCGGCAAGATTTTTGCCCTTTAACTTTTCCATAATAAAATAATCAGTCGGGAAGTTTTTTCGCGAAAAGTCGGAAAAATAGATCTCGGGAACACGCATTTCCGCTTCTTTCATAACGGTCAAAAAGCGCGTTTCTTGACGCATTAAGTCCTTTTCGTAGGTCAAAACCGGAACGTTATTTTGAGGCGCGATTTTTATAACGTATTCTAATCCGTCCGCGGCGGCGGAAAAAACGCTGTTGTATTCTCCCGCGGTCAAAGGAGTTATGTTTTCGGCGTTTCTTATGCCCGCGTTTTTGAAAAGTTCCGCGACTTCTATAATTTCGATTTTGAATTTTGTTTTGCTGATCATTTTAAAAGTTCCTTTTATTTTTTTTGATTGTGAATTATGCGTTAGATAAAAGTATAACAAACGGGAGAGGTATTGTCAATATGAAAGTAAAAAATTCGTATTGACGAATAAAAAAATTTAAGTTGTAAAAAATAAGTTATTTTATACGCTCGCCCACCCCTTTGATCCCCTCCCGCGGAGGGGAAATTCGGAAGATATATACTCGCTTTGCGGTTTTTATTTAATTTTTTTCGGGAAAAGGGTAAAGGCGGCGCGATTTACTTTACTTTTTTGCCGTTATTTTGTATAATAGGTCATAACGTTAAAAAACTTGTTTTTTATAGGATTAATAAAGAATAAAAAATGCGGTTTTTATGGATTTTAGTTCTATAAAACGGGGTATTAAATACTAAGTTTGAAAGCGGATTTAGCGGAAATAGATTTGTTATAACGGGGGATTTTATGTACAAAAAGGTTACGGCAGATATGAATTTCAAAGAGAGAGAGGAGGAAATTCTCGCTTTTTGGAAAGAAAAAAAGATATTCAAAAAAACCGTCGAGGCGGGCGAGGGAAAACCCGAATTTACTTTTTACGACGGTCCGCCGACCGCGAACGGAAAGCCGCATATCGGGCATATTTTGACGCGCGTCATAAAAGACATCATTCCGCGCTATAAGTCTATGAAGGGCTATAACGTCCTCCGCAAGGCTGGCTGGGATACCCACGGGCTGCCCGTCGAAATCGAAGTCGAAAAGGTCTTGGGATTGGACGGAAAAGCGGATATCGAACGCTACGGCGTCGAGCCTTTTATCAAAAAATGCAAGGAAAGCGTTTGGAAATATAAGGGCGAATGGGAGAGAATGAGCGACCGCGTGGGCTATTTTATGGATATGGACTCCCCGTATATCACCTATGATGACGAGTATATCGAATCGGTCTGGTGGTCTTTAAAGGAGATTTTTAATAAGGGTTTGATATACAAGGGGCATAAAATCGTTCCTTACTGCCCGCGCTGCGGAACCGCCCTTTCGTCCCACGAAATCGCGCAGGGCTACAAAAACGTCAAGGAAAAATCCGTATTCGTAAAATTCCCCGTCAAGGGCGCGGAAAACGAATTTTTTCTCGCGTGGACTACCACTCCGTGGACGCTCCCTTCGAACGTCGCCCTCTGCGTCAATCCTAAGGAAAAATATTCAAAAATAATATCCGCAAACGGCGAAAAATATATTCTTGCCGACGCGCTTATAAAAAACCTTTTCGAGGAGGGGTCTTATACCGTCGCCGAAACGAAAACGGGCAAAGAATATGAATTCGCCGAATATGTACGCCTTTTCGACTATGACACAAAGGCGAAAGAAAAAGCGTACTATATCACTTGCGCCGATTTCGTTACGTTGACGGACGGCACGGGAATCGTCCATATCGCTCCCGCTTTCGGTCAGGACGACTCGGAGGTCGGAAAGGCTTACGGTCTGCCCTTCGTTCAAATGGTCAACGAAAGCGGAAACTTTATCGACGAAGCCTTCGAAGTCAAGGGAACGTTCGCGAAAGACGCCGACAAAGTTTTGATAAAAATCTTAAAGGAAAAAAATCTCCTCTTTAAAGAACTTCTCTACGAGCATAGTTATCCGTTTTGTTGGAGATGCGACACGCCGATCTTGTATTACGCGCGTTCGAGTTGGTTCATAAAAATGACCGCCCTGCGCGAAAAATTGATGAAAAATAACGCCTCCGTGAATTGGATGCCGCCCGCGATCGGTTCGGGCAGAATGGGCAATTTTTTGGACGAAGTTCAAGATTGGAGTTTGTCGAGGGAGAGGTATTGGGGAACGCCCCTGCCGATTTGGATATGCGATAGGTGCGGAAAGATGCACGTCGTCGGAAGCAAGGCGGAATTGATATCCCTTTCGGGCAAAAAGGACGACATAGAACTGCATAAGCCCTATGTGGATGCGGTAACTTTTAAATGCGGCTGCGGAGGGACTTTTAAACGCACGAAAGAGGTCATAGATTGCTGGTATGACAGCGGTTCTATGCCTTTCGCGCAGTGGAATTATCCCTTTAAAAATAAGGAAATTTTTGAAAAACGCTATCCCGCGGACTTTATCAGCGAGGCGGTCGACCAAACGAGAGGCTGGTTTTATACTTTGCTCGCGATTTCCACGCTCTTGTTCGACGACAAACCCTCCTTTAAAAACTGCATCGTCTTAGGACATATAAACGACAAAGACGGCGTGAAAATGAGCAAGCATAAGGGCAACGTCGTAGACCCTTGGACGGTTTTGGACAAACAGGGCGCGGACGCCGTGAGGTGGTATTTTTATACGGTCAGCCCGCCGTGGATTCCGTCGAATTTTTACGGCGAAGCGGTCAGCGAATCGCAAAGAAAGTTTATGGGTACGCTCTGGAACGTGTACGCCTTTTATGTCCTTTATGCCGAAATCGACAAATTCGATCCGTCGCGATACGACTTAAAAAAATGCAAACTCTCCCTTTTGGACAGGTGGATTTTGTCTAATTTGCACTCTTTGATAAAGTTTGCGGACGAGGGATTGAACGAATATAAGATCACGGAAAGCGCGAGAAAAATTCAGGAATTTACGGACAAATTGAGCAATTGGTATATAAGACGTTCACGCGAGAGATATTGGGGAAACGATATGTCGGAGGACAAAAAAGCGGCGTATATGACACTTTATACCGTCCTTTCCGAATTGTCAAAACTGATCGCGCCCTTTACGCCCTTCGTCGCCGAACAAATATATCAAAACATCACCGTGAATTTCTTTAAGGACGCGCCCGAAAGCGTTCATCTTTGCGAATATCCGAAATACGACGAAAGTTATATCGACGGCGCGCTGTCGGACGGAATGGACTACGTACTTGAAATCGTCGAACTTGCGAGAATGTGCAGAAGCAAGGCGGTCATAAAAAACAGACAGCCGCTTTCGGAACTGTATCTGAAAAATACCGCCGAAAAAGCCCCGCTTTCGGACGAACTCGCGGAACTTATAAAAGACGAAATCAACGTCAAAAAAGTTTCGGCGATAGTAAACGACGAGAGATTTATAAACTATGACATAAAGCCGCAACTGAAAGTCTTAGGACCGAAATTCGGCGGAAAAATCGGAAAGGTCAGAGCCTATCTCGCGTCGCTGGACGCGTATTCCGTGGTCGCCGCACTAAAAAACGGCGGAACGTTTAAGGGAAATATGGACGGGGAGGACGTCGAATTTTCGGAGAGCGACCTTTTGATTTCACCGATCAATAAGGAGGGGTTCGTCGCGGAGTCGGACGCTTTTTTGACCGTCGTTTTGGATACGAACCTCACACCCGGACTCGTCGAGGAGGGAAACGTCCGCGAGATCGTCAGCAAAATCCAGTCGATGAGAAAGGAAGCGGGCTTCGAGGTTACGGACCATATCAAACTCGGGTTTAAGACCGAAAGCCGCGAATACGCCGCGATTTTTAAGAGCGGAAAGATCGGGGGAGAGGTTTTTGCGGACGCCGTTTCGGAAGGAATTTTTGAGGGCGGTTATCAAAAGACGTGGGACGTAAACGGAATAGGCGTGGACTTGGTTATCGCGAAAATTTAAATTATAAAATCCTTTCGTAATGAAAAATTTTGATACGGAACGGGGAGAGCAATAAGCGTAAAACCTTAAACGCGCGAGATAGAATACTCTATAAAATTGAAACACATAAAAAAATAGCATACCGTGCAAACTTTAAACGCGCAAAAAACATAATGCCGTATAAATTGAAATGCGCGGAAAATAGAATACTCTATAAAATTGAAATACGTAAAAAATAGAATACTATGCAAAACGGTAAAGAATAAAAAATGAAATATAACACCGAATGGAAAGATTATAAAATTATCGCGACGGGCGGCGGTATGAAACTCGAAAAGTGGGGGAAGTATATCCTTTTGCGCCCCGATCCGCAGGTCGTTTGGCAGCCCGCTTTTGATTTTTCGTCCTTTAACGGACTTTCGGCGGCTTACGCGCGCGATTCTAACGGCGGAGGAAAATGGATATACAAGAGGGAAATCCCGGACGGCTTTACGGTCGGCTGGCGGAATCTCCGCTTTTCTTTGAAACTTATGGGCTTCAAGCATACGGGGCTTTTCCCCGAACAAGCGGTGAATTGGAGCGAAATGATCTCCCTTATACGGTCGGCGAACCGCCCTATAAGCGTCCTAAACCTTTTTGCTTATACGGGCGGCGCGACGCTCGCTTGTCTTTCCGCGGGCGCGTCCGTATGCCACGTCGACGCGGCGCGGGCGATGGTTGACAGAGCCAAAGAAAACGCTTTTTTGAGCGGGCTTTCGGCGGGAGACGCGCGGTATATAATCGACGACTGCGCGAAGTTCGTAGGACGCGAAATCAAACGCGGAAAAAGATACGACGCGGTCGTTATGGACCCGCCGAGTTTCGGGAGAGGTCCGAATAACGAGGTGTGGAAAATCGAGGACGGAATATACGATCTGGTCAAACTGACGAAGGGCGTAATGAGCGATAAACCGCTTTTTCACCTCATAAATTCATATACAACGGGGCTTCAACCCGGAGTTTTAAAGAGTATACAACAACTGATTTTCGGAATCGACAACGCTTTTTACGACGCTTACGAAGTCGGACTGCCCACGGAGGAGAGAATAGTTTTGCCTTGCGGTTCGAGCGGAATGGCGGTGTTTAAAGGATAAAAACGCGCCGGTACGGAGAATTATCGATAACGTATTAAAAACATAGAATACTACGAAATACGGAAAATATAGAATACTATGCAAAATTAAAAAAGGCGGTTTTAAATAAAAACAGAGTATTCTAAAAAATATAAACTCCGGGCAATAAATATATAGATATAGAATACCGTCGAATGTAAAATATTAAAAAACGTTAAAAATTAGAATACTATGCAAAATCAAAAAAGTATTTTCGTGAAAAATAGAATACTCTAAAAAACGCGGTACGCCGTAAAAAACATAGAATACTATGCGAAACGAAAAAGGATAAGATATGATCAAAAAAGAGGATATACAAATTATGTTTGAGGACAATCACCTTTTGGTTGCCGTCAAACCTCAAAATGTTCCCTCGCAAGAGGACGCGACGAAAGACCCCGATATGTTGAACCTTTTAAAGGAATATTTAAAGGAAAAATACTCGAAAGAGGGCAACGCGTATCTCGGTTTGGTGCATAGACTCGACCGTCCCACGGGGGGCGTTATGGTGTTCGCAAAGACGAGCAAGGCGGCGGCGAGATTGTCGGAAAGTATGAAAGAGGGCGATTTTGAAAAGACTTATTTCGCCGTCGTCGACGGAATTCCAAAGGAAAAAAACGGCAGATTGACGCACTATCTTTTGAAAAACGAAGAGTCTAATACCGTGAAAATCGTGCCGCAATCCACAGACGGCGCGAAAAAAGCCGAACTTATATATAAGGTTTTGGAGCCGTCGAAGGATAAGAGTTTGTCGCTTTTAAGCATCAACCTCTTGACGGGCAGAGGACATCAGGCAAGAGTCCAGACAAAGGCTATGGGAACGCCTATATTCGCCGACCATAGATACGGCAACGCAAAACCCGGGATGAACCTCGCGCTGTGGGCGGCGGTTTTGAAATTTCCGCATCCCATTTCCGGAAAAACTATGGTGTTTTTGGCGTATCCCCCCGAGAACGACGCGCCGTGGAATAATTTCGATTTGTCAAAATTTTTGACGATCAATAGAGAGTTGTAAAAACAAGAGTGCAATAAAATTTATAATTTCGGCGTATCCCGTTCGGAGAACGACGCGCCGCGGAACAACTTCGATTTGTCAAAATTTTTGACGATCAACCGGGAATTTAAAAAAAATAAGAGTATAATTACTTGGCGAATAATTTGCCGCTCTTTTCGGGAGCGAAACGTGATTTGAAAGAATCTAAATTAACGGTTCTTGGAATATAGGGAATTAAAAAAACATAAAAAGAAATTTCATAAAAAAGAAAATAAAAGCGTTAGGAGCGATCGCAAATGAAAGTGGATTTTGATAAGACCGTCGCCGAACTTGAAGAGTTGACAAAACGGCTGGAAGACCCGAATCTCGACCTGAACGAGGGGATCGAACTGTTTAACAAGGGCGTGATTCTATCGAAAAAATGTTTGGAAGTTTTGGAGGACGGCAAGGGCAAAATCTCTATCCTGACCGACGAAATAAACAACGTTTCAAAGCCTTTCGAAGAGGAATAAAAAAGCAAGATGAGAAATAAAGACGCTCCGTATTCTTTTTGCATAGTATTCTACGTCATAGAATACTATGCAAAATTTAAAATTCGGAAACGTTTTAATCGTATTTGTGTATTTTTGGTTATCTTTTGAAAGTTTAACGAATTTAATAATTGATTTATTGTTTACCTTTCGTTTTTGAATTTTTAACAATCAATTCACAATCTTTTTTAGTTTTATAGGTTGTTTTATCTTTAATAATCGACTTGTTTTAATCTTTTCTTTAAGTCCTTTATCGATTGTTTGACCGCTTTAACGGACGGACCGCCGGGAGTGGAATTTTCGAGAAGGATATTTTTTATATCGATTTTTTGGTAGATATCGCTGTCGAATAGGGGTATTTTTGTATCGTTTTCAGCGGCGTAAGCGTCGGATTTAGCCGCGTTATCCGGCGCGTTTTTTGCGAAAGAATTGAATTCCGCGAGTGTGAGTTTGTCGAGAGGAAGATTTTTTGAAGCGGCGTAAGAGACCAGCGCGCCCGTAATTTCGTATGCCTCCCGGAAAGGAATTCCCTTTAAAGACGTGAGATAGTCGGCGGCGGCGGTCGCGTTTATGTAGCCCGAGCCGCAGGCTTTCAGCATATTTTTTTTGTTATAAGTGAGAGCGGAAATCATTTTTTCCGCAAGTTTCAACGAATTCGACAGGGCGTCGTACGCGTCGAAAAGCGGTTCTTTGTCCTCTTGCAAATCCTTATTGTACGCCAGCGGAAGAGCCTTCATCATTGTCAAAACCGCCGTCAAATCGCCGTACACGCGCCCCGTTTTTCCGCGTATCAATTCGGCTATGTCGGGATTCCGTTTTTGGGGCATAATGCTTGAACCCGTGGAATGCGCTTCGTCGACGGTTATATATTTGTAGTCGTCGGAGGAAAAAATTATAATTTCTTCCGAAAGGCGCGACAGGTGAAGCATCGCGTTCGCGGCGGAATAGATAAATTCGCAGACGAAATCGCGATCCGAAACGCCGTCGAGAGTATTATTTGAAATTCCGTCGAAACCGAGTTTGGTTTTTACGAAATCTCGGTCGATAGGGTAGGTCGTTCCCGCGAGCGCGCAACTCCCGAGGGGGAGGATATTCAGGCGTTTTTTGCAGTCGCGAAAGCGCGTCAAGTCGCGGTAAAACATCTCGCCGTATGCCATAAGGTGGTGCGCCGCGGTGATCGGCTGCGCCTTTTGGAGGTGAGTAAAGCCCGGCATAGGCGCGTCCGTATTTTTTTCGGCGGCGGCGGTTATGGCGGTTATGAGGGCGCGGAGCGATTCGCAAATCTCGCCGCATAGCCTCCTCACGTGAAGTTTAAAATCCGTGGCGACTTGATCGTTTCGGCTTCTCGCGGTGTGAAGTCTTTTTCCCGCCGTGCCGATACGCTTTGTCAACTCGGTTTCGACGAACATATGAATGTCCTCCGCATCGCGGATTTCGAGCGCGCCGCTCTCTATGTCGTCTTTTACGGACAGTAAGCCGTTGCGGATTTTTTCGGCGTCGCCGGGCGGTATTATACCGCGTTGTCCGAGCATTTCGGCGTGCGCCAAACTCGCCTCGATATCCTCGCGGTACAGTCTTTTATCGACGGAAAGCGACGAGTTGAATTCCTCGGCGAGAGGGTCGATATTTTTGTTAAAATGTCCCGTACGGTATTTCATTCGCTGTATCAGTCCTTTTTATTTATGTCGTTTTTATTTATGTCGTTATAAAAGTATTGCGATGACTTTTAAGCGGATTGCAAATCGCAAAAAAGTAGAATACTATGCAAAAACGCGTTTACGTGTTTTTAACCTTTAAGCCGGATGTAGAATACTATGCAAAACATACGTAATTACGTTTTTTGCCCGTTAAAAAGCAAATGAGAAAAGTGGAATACTATGTAAAACGCGTTTACGTGTTTTTAGCCGTCAAACGGTAACCGAATGCAAAAGTAGAATACTATGCAAAACACGCCGAAAAGTTTTTCAATGCCGAAAAATGTTTTTTAAAAAACCTTTAAGGCTTATTTCGCGTGATGTTTTTTGCCTTTTTTGTCCGTGTGCGCCGTCTTTTTCAATTTTAACGCTCTGACTTTTAGGGGGAGTCCGAAGAGGTTTATAAAGCCTTCCGCATCCTTTTGGTTATACACGTCGTCCGCCGAGAAAGTCGCGATGTCGATATCGTGGAGCGAATACGGGCTTTTCACGCCCGCGGGATAGCATCTGCCCTTATAAAGTTTCAGGCGTACCGTTCCCGTCGTCGTCTCCAACGCCTTGTCAAAAAACGCCGAGAGGCTTTCGCGTAGGGGTGTATACCATTGCCCGTTATACACCAAATCGGCAAAATTCAAAGACAAATGCTGTTTCATACGGAGGGTTTCTTTGTCGAGCGTGATGCTTTCGAGAATCTTTAAGGCTTCGATCAAGATAGTTCCGCCCGGCGTTTCGTACACTCCGCGCGACTTCATTCCGACGAGGCGGTTTTCGACCATATCCTCCACGCCGATCGAATGTTTGTTTCCGATTTTGTTCAATTTTTCGAGCATTGCGAAACCGTTGAGTTTTTTTCCGTTCAGCGTAACGGGAACGCCCTTTTCAAATTCGATTTCGACGTATTCGGGCGAACGCGACGCGGCTTCGGGCGTGCGCGTCAAAAGGAGGACGTCTTCCGGGGCTTCGTTCCACGGGTCTTCCAAAACGCCGCCCTCGTGGCTCAAATGCCAAATATTTCTGTCCATACTGTACGGACGTTTTTTCGTCACGGGGACGGGGATATTTTTCTTTTCGGCGTATTCGATCGCTTCTTCGCGCGATTTGATATTCCAAACGCGCCAAGGGGCGATGATTTTTAAGGAGGGATTTAAGGCTTTGATCGTCAACTCGAAACGAACCTGATCGTTGCCCTTGCCCGTACAGCCGTGGCATATCGCGTCTGCGTTTTCTTTTTCGGCGATTTCGACAAGTCTTTTGGCGATGACGGGGCGCGCCATACTCGTACCCAAAAGGTATTTGTCCTCATAGACCGCGCCCGCTTTGAGCGTCGGGAATATGAAGTCGTTGACGAATTCGCGGCGCAGATCCTCGATATAGACCTTACTCGCGCCAGACTTTAAGGCTTTTTCTCTGACGGGATCGAGTTCGCCGCCTTGACCGACGTCGCCCGCGACCGCGATGACCTCGCAGTCATAATTTTCCAAAAGCCACGGGATAATGATCGACGTGTCCAGTCCTCCCGAATAGGCGAGGACGATTTTCATTTTTGACATAATTTCCTCCGTAATGTGAAAATTTTTTTGTATATTTTAATGTATTTAGTGTTTACGCTTTTTAAATTGCAAATTAAATTGCCGTTTGTTAGGCGGTTTCATATTCGCCGCGTTTTCAAATTTCAGCGTATTTTCAGATAGTTTTGCATTCGTATTGCTTTTTAAATCGCCGTTTTTCTTGACTTTTAAATAAATTAGTATTATTATATAATACAAGTGAAATTTAAGCAATAAAAACGAGGTATTTTTTTTGATTATTTTAGGAATAGACCCCGGAATCGCCATTGTCGGCTACGGCGTGATAAATTCGGAAAGGGGATTGCATACCGTCGTAGACTACGGCGCGATCGAAACGCCGAAGATCGAAACGACCGCCGTCCGGTTGGCGATGATCGGAGAAAGCCTCGAAAAGATTATAAAAAACTACCGTCCCGACGATACGGCGATCGAAGAACTGTATTTTAATAACAATCAAAAGACCGTCATAAGAGTTGCCGAAGCGCGCGGAGTTTTGATGCTGACCGCGATTAAGGAATGCGGAAGGCTGTATGAATATACGCCCTTGCAGGTCAAACAGTCCGTTACGGGCTACGGCAGAGCGGACAAATACCAAATGCAGCAAATGGTAAAAACTCTCTTGAAATTAGAAAAAATCCCAAAGCCGGACGACGCCGCGGACGCGCTTGCGGTCGCGCTCTGCCACGCGCAGTATTGCCGTTCGGCGGAATATAAAACGGGGTATAATAAACTAAAATAGACGGGCAAAATGACGGTTTAAATCTCAAAGAATATCCTTTTGCGCTAAAACTTAGCATACAAAAGAATTTCAGAGAGTTTTTCCGGCATTCAAAAAAAATAAGTTAGAAAGGCTGAAAACAACATTCGGCGTTCAAAAAGATTAAGTTAAAAGGTCGAGAGCGGCGTTGAGAGTATTCAAAAAAATAGATTAGAAAGACCGTGAACGGCATTCGGTATTCAAAAAATTGCGGCTTAAAACGCGGGAAATAAAATAAAAAATAAGGAAAAATAAATGTATTCGTATATAAAAGGACGGGTTTCCGAAAAGGAATTCGATAGGTTGACCTTGGAAAATAACGGCGTGGGCTATGAAATTTTGGTGTCGCCGAATACGCTTTCGCTCCTAAAAAAAGGGGACGAGGCGTTGATTTATACCTATTTTCAAGTCAAACAGGACGGAATCGCTCTGCTCGGCTTTCCAAGCAAAGAGGAAAAAAATATGTTTTCACGCCTTATCACCGTTACGGGAATCGGACCGAAAAGCGCGCTTGCGATCCTCAGCGAAATCAGCCCGTATGATCTGGCGTTCGCAATCGCGCAAAACGATTCGGTGAAACTGTCGAAAGTCAAGGGGATCGGCAAAAAAACCGCGGCGCGTATAGTTCTCGAATTAAAAGAAAAAATCGATTTGGAAGAGGGCGTAGTCCTCGAAAAAACCGACTTATCTTCGATCGGCGGCGAGGGCGCGGCGGCGGCGGTCGCCCTTCAAGCCTTGGGTTTTTCCAAGACGGATTCGGTGAAAGCCGTCGAAAAAGCGATGACGGCGGCAAGCGGAACGGAAAATATCATCAGGGCGGCATTGCGATTAATTCGGCAATGACGTAATTTTGAGGTAACGGTTTTCAAAACGTGCACGAGTTAAAAAAAAGACGCTTTAAAAGCGGAAAAATAAAATACGGCGCAAATATAGAATACTTCGGAATAGAGTATTCTATGTTTTAAAATACGCTTCAAAAATAAGGTATAGAACCGCGAAAATAAGAGTCGTTTTTTCTTATTTTTACAATTGTTGTATACGGAATTATGCGCATACAAAAATGCTCGGAAAATGATAGAATACTTCGAGATAGAGTATTCTATATTTTTAAAACGCGCTTAAACAGAATACGGACGCTTTGCTATTTTTACAACCGTTAACATACGGAATGTTTATTTTCAATAAACATATAAACGCGAGAGGAGTTCTACGCGCGCAAATTCTATAAAAAAAGAGGTGCTTTTTATGTCGGACAGAATGTCGGAGTTGGTCAAAACTCTAAACAATTACGCTTATCATTACTACGTTTTGGATAATCCTATCGTTTCCGATAAGGAGTACGACGCGTTGTATGACGAACTTACGGCTCTTGAAAAAAGCCTGAATATCACCCTCGCCGATTCGCCGACTTTGCGCGTCGGCGGAGATATTTTAAAAGGCTTCAAAAAATATACTCACAAAAAACGCCTTTACAGCCTTGACAAGTGCCAAACAAAGGAAGAATTGAAAAAATGGACGGAAAAAATCTTGGCGGCATACGGGGCGGTTCGGTTCACCGTCGAGTATAAGTTCGACGGGCTTTCCGTCAACCTCTTTTATAAGGACGGGCTTTTGCAAACAGCCGCGACGAGAGGAAACGGAACGGTCGGCGAGGACGTTACCGCGCAGATAAAAACCGTAAAAACCGTACCCTTAAAAATTCCTTTTTCCGGCGAATGCGAGGTTCAAGGCGAGGTCATAATGAGAAAATCCGCCCTTGCCGAATACAACGAAAAGAATCCGCAAGACCCTTTAAAAAACGAGCGCAACGCCGCCGCGGGCGCGGTCAGAAACCTTGATCCGAAGGTTACGGCGGGCAGGAAATTGGACGTTATAGTGTACGGCGTCGGATATATTTCGGAAGAGAATTTTAATACGGAAAAATCCTTTAAAAACGGCGGCATAGAACCGCGGATTCCGGGCGAAAAAAGCGCATTGAAAAGCAATATAAAAGACGATGCGGAAGCGCGGATTACGAGTGAAAAGGATACGGAAAAAAACATTGAAAACGACGGCGCGGAACAGAGAAAAACGATCGGAAGCAAAGGCGTTAAGGCGCGTAAGATAACCGGACAAGACGCGGAAAAAAACATTGAAAACGGCGGTACGGAATCGCGGATTTTCACTACCCAAACGGGTATGATAGAGTTTCTTAAAAACAACGGTTTCAAGACCGCCGACTATTTCAAGACCGCCGAAACGTCCGCCGCTCTTGCCGCCGAAATTACCGAAATCGAGGCGCGAAGGGAGAGTTTGGATTATCTTATCGACGGCGCGGTGATAAAGGTCGACGACCTGAATATACGCGCGGAATTGGGGTATACCGAAAAATTTCCGCGCTACGCCGTCGCGTATAAGTTTGAAGCGGAGGAGGCGGCGACGGTTTTAAGGGACGTCGTTTGGCAGGTTTCGAGAACGGGAAAACTCAATCCTCTCGCGGTTTTGGATCCCGTAGAACTTGCGGGGGTAACGGTTTCGCGGGCGACGCTCAGTAATTTTTCGGAAATAAAAAGGAAGGATATAAGAATTAATTCGCGCGTTTTTGTGCGCAGAAGCAACGACGTAATTCCCGAAATTACGGGCATCGCGGAACATTTCGCCGATTCCGTTCCCGTCGAGCCGCCTCTCGTTTGTCCGTCGTGCGGAGGGGAATTGCGCGCCGATTCGGTCTTTATATACTGCCTAAACAAGACGGATTGCCGCGGCGTAATCGTGTCGAAACTTTCGCACTACGCTTCGCGCGGCGCTATGGATATCGAAGGGCTGAGCGAGAAAACTATCGAGGCGTTTTACGACGGGCTTAATGTACGTTCGATCGCGGATCTATACCGCCTTGATTTTGACGGTTTGACGGCATTAGACGGCTTTCGCGACAAGAAAGCGCGGAACATAATCGACGCGATCGAGAGGTCAAAAAACGCCGGATTGGCGGATTTTATATACGCCTTGGGGATAGAAAACGTCGGCAAAAAAGCCGCGAAAGAACTTGCGGCGAATTTTAAAAGTATGGAGGGAATGGAACGCGCCTCACGCGCGGAAATCGAGGGCATAAGAGATTTCGGAGAGGTTACGGCTTCATGCGTGTACGATTTTTTTCGGAACGAAAAAAATTTGAAGGAGATCGGGGAGATTTTTTCACTCGGCGTAAAACTGAAAAACTATGAGAGTAAGCCCGGACGGACGGGAGTTTTTTCGGGCAAAAACGTCGTTTTGACCGGCACGTTGGAACGGTACAAAAGGAGCGAGGCAAAGGAAATGATCGAATCTCTCGGCGGCGAAACAAGCGACGCGGTAACGCTGAAAGTCAATTTGGTCGTCGCCGGCGCGGACGCAGGAAACAAACTCGAAAAAGCGAAAAAACTCGGTATCGAAATCATTAGCGAAACGGAATTTCAAAAAATGATAGAAAACGGAAAGCGCGGATAAAAAACCGCAAACAAAACAATGCCGTTATAGTTCGATCGCTATATAATTGCGGTACATTTAGCCGCTAATTGTGTTTCATAACGACTATGCAAACGGCTTTCGCTCGTCTGATTTTATGTATATAAATAAAAACCCGAAAGAAAAGATTTTTCGGGTTTTTTGTGTTTTATGTTTTGAATTTTGCATTTAGAACGCAAAGATTTTAAATACTAAAAAGATATTTTTTTAATACTATCTTGTCAAGAGTCCCGCGGTCGGGTATGGTATTGACTGCCCGTAACGTATTTCGCTTTTTCGCCGCGTAATGAACAAATTTTTCATACTATCTTGTCAAGAGTCCCGCGTCGAGGACATATTGACTGCCCGTAACGTATTTCGCTTTGTCGCTGCAAAGGAACAAAACCGAATCGGCGACGTCTTCGGGTTCGATCCACGGGACGGGGATTAGGTTTCCCGCGCTGCGGACGGCGATTTCTTCCGGCGTCGCGCCCTCCATAAACGCCAATCCGTCGTTCATCGGGGTATTGACGCCCGTCGGGTGGATACTGATGACGCGGATTCCGTATTCGGTATTTTCCAAAGCCCACGATTTCGTCAAGCCGACAAGCCCCCATTTGCTTGCCGCGTAGTGGGAGAGGCGGTTCATTCCGCGAAGTCCTCCGACGGAGGAATTGTTGATTATGACGCCGCGTTTTTGCTTGCGCATAACGGGAATGACGTATTTCCCCGTGAGCCAAGAGCCTTTCAGGTTTATGCCGATCATCGAATCCCATTCCTCTTCGGTCAGTTCGTGCGAATAGCCGTATGCGCATATGCCGGCGTTGTTGAACAGCACGTCTATACCGCCGAATTCTTTGACTCCGCCGTCGACCGCGGCTTGGATATCGGCGGCGTTCCGCACGTCGCCGGCGTAGATAAAGGCGCGTCCGCCGATGTTTTCAATCTCTTTTTTTAGTTCGATCAAGGCGTGCTTGCTGCCGTCGTTATAAACGGGATAGGGGAGTTTTTTTCCGAGGTCAAAGGCGATTATGTTAGCCCCCTCTTTTGCGAATGCCAGCGCGACGGCTTTGCCTTGACCCTTTGCCGCGCCCGTGATGAAGACGGTTTTGTTTTTGAATTCACTCATAGCGTGTATTTTTTACCTCTCAAATTAATTTTTTAACGTGGAATTTTTTGTATTTTTGTATTTAATTTTTCCCTTTTTGTATTTAATTTTTGCGTTATTTTTTGAATTTTTTGAATTTCGTTTTCGTTGGTTTGCAATCGGCTTGTATATCGTTTGTATTCGGAATTTTCGCGGTATAGTACCGCGGTTTTTTATGATTATTTTATGCAATGAAAGTATGTTTTTTAAAGAACTGTTTCGCGGTATAGTACCGCGGTTTTTAAAGCCTTTTTATATTATTTTTTCGTGTATGAAGTTAAGTAGTCGTCCAATTCGACGTTAAGGGTGTTATTGATTAAATTCGTCGCGATCATCATACCCGCGAACGCGGTCAAAAGCACGATTTGTTCTTCGTTGAAACGCGAACGCATTCGCTTGAAAAGGTCGTCGGACACAAAAACGGGTTTTGCTACGCAAGCGTTGCCGTATTCCATAAGCAATTTCGAATCGTCGTCGAGTTTTAAGTCGTCGGGGTCTTGCCCGTTGTCTTTTAGGATTTTCCTGAAAAACGTCGAGCAAATGAGGCAGTCGTTTCCGTAACTTATCGAATAGGCGAACACGTTCAGCGGAAATTCGCCCACGATTTTGACTACCTCGTCGCGCAGCGGATACCATTCCATCAGCACGCGAAAGGATGGCACGGAATGCAAAAGCGTTTTTTTCATATTCGTAATTCTGCCGTGCTTTTTGATTTGACCGTCGTACTCTTTTTTTGCCTCCGCGCTAAGGCTCTCATAATCGGGAATGCTTATTCTTGACATTTTTTTACCTCCGGTGTCGTGTTGTAATATGTGTTGTGTTTTAAATTTTATTATTTTTTTAAAATCCGCCGCTACTTCTGCGCCCCTCACGCGGATGAGCATTTAAGACGTTTTTCGGGCGGTGATTTCGCGGTATAGTACCGCGTTTTTTAAAATCCGCCGCTACTTCTGCGCCACTCACGCGGATGAGAATTTAAGACGCTTTTCGGGCGGTGATTTCGCGGTATAATACCGCGTTTTTTAAATCCGCCGCTCCGCTCCCGAACCGTTACAAGCGAAAGGAAATTTAAGGACGGCGAAACGCCGAGATAACCGCCGCCGCTTATTTTGCGATCCACAAATCCTCATATTTCATTCCCGTTATATCGGCGAATATTTTACGTTCGTTTTCCGGAATTTCCGTCCTTATGTTTTCGTGTTTTTCCGCGATTCGGAGTTTTATCAGCGCGTGGCTTTTCGCGTCGAGGTTATACGTTCTTGAAATCAAAAACATAACGACGCCGCTCAAAATCGGCAGGACGCACAGCATAATTTTGACCGCCGCAAGCGTTACGGGCGTTGCGTCCGCGGCGGTCGTCTTGTCCTCACTGAGTTCAAACGCCGCCAAAATAAAGCCGAAAACCAAAAACGCCACGCCTTGAACTATCTGCCGTCCGAGTGTGATCAGTCCGCCGCACTTGCCCTCGCGCCGCTTTCCGAAGGTCAATTCGTCCACGTCCACGAGGTCGGGCATAAGGGTATTCGGAACGATTCCGAGACAGGACGACCCCGCGCCCATAAGAGCCAGCCCGGCGAGCGCGATCCAAAAAGGAGTGGACGAGTCGACGAAAAGAAAGATCAAAAGCCCCGCGAACAAGATGGGCAAATCGACTTTTAGGGGGAATTGCTTGTTGAATTTTTTCATCATTATGACGTTCGGAACAAAAAACGCGATTTCGAAAGCCCCTTTAAAATTGACGACGAGGAAGGAGAGGGCGAAGGGCAGGGCGATTGAACCTATCCCGAGCGGCGTCGAACCCGTGTCATTATTTCCGCCGTAATTGAGGAGAAAAAACAGCAGCAGCGAGACGGTCAGCGCGTTGGAAACGAAAGTTCCGAGCATATTGATCGCGAAATATTTTCTGTACAGTTTGGGCTTTAAAATCTCCGAATAACTCTTAAAAACATTTTTTACGCTCAATTTTTCGTCGTCCGAAACGTGAATTTTTTCCTTTGTTCCGATGAAAGTTACGAGCATCGGAATTGCGAATACGATTCCGAAAACGATACCCAAAAGCATAAAATTGTCAATTTGCGTGTCAAAAAGCGAGAGATCTTCGGTCTTTATGATCATAGGATACAGCCAGGTCGCGCCCACGGCGTAGACTCCCGAAAAAATCATACGGAAAGCGGAGAAATTCGTTCTTTCGTCGTAGCCCTCGACCATACGCGGCAAAATCGCTTCGTAGGGAACGGTGCCGACGGAAAGGGCGGTGGAAAAGAGGATTTGCGCGAAGAAAAAATACGCGAATTTGCCGAATTCATCGGTGATTCCGAAAGAGTACCACATCATAAAATATGTAACCGCGATCGGAACAACCGCCGCGAGAATCCACGGGCGGCAACTGCCGAGTTTCGTATTCGTCTTGTCCACAAAGACGCCGATGACGGGATCTATAACGGCGTCCCAAAACTTCGTCAATCCCAAGATCAGCGCGACCTGCCAATACGGAATGTGCATGGCGAACATCAAAAAGTTCATATAGTAGATCGATTGAATCTGCATAACGCCGCCGCCCGTGCCGTAGCCCAGCGCGTATGCGGAGACGTTCCAAACTTTTTTTAGTTTCGAGAGGAGGGGGCTTGATTTTTTTTCCATAATATAAACTCTCCGTAATTTGAGTAATGTTAGGCGTTAGGCGGGGGAATAACATACTATTTATATCTATTTTATATATTATAATGTATTTTAAAATAAAAATCAACCGTTTTTCCGCCGGATAAATAATTTTTTTAAACGATTCTATTTACAAGCGGAGTTTGACGGGCGTATTTTTTTCGCGGAACAAAAAAATATATATTCCGCGTCTAAAATTCTATGATTTTATCCTCTTGACCGAAAGTCGAAAAGGTTGCTTTTCCGTCTTTTAAGCGAAAAATTTGCGTATTGCCGTCCTCTGCGGAATAGCGGTCTTTCAGTTCGGGGTATGCGTCCAGCATATGCCTTTTCGCTTCGATCCGGTCGTCGTCCTCGGCGGACGCGGACAACCGAAGCCAGCGCGTTCCGTCAAAAGCGCAAATTTCGATTTTCGGATTTTTGCTCAACTGTTTTGAGATTTCCTTTATTTTTCCCGTTTGAAAGCAGAGTTTGCCGTCGAAAAGTTCGATTGTGCCGAACGGACGGACGCGCGGACTGTCGTTTTCGACGGTCGCGAGGTAGTAGGTTTTGCATTTCTTTAAAAAATCGTAAATTTCTTGCATATAACGCCTCCTGATTTTTTGTATATGTGAGAGCAGATTATTATATCCGCCCGCAATTCGCTTGTCTCGACATAGCCGCGGTTTGCGGCGTAATACGGGTGTGTTTTTGAAAAAGAGGGGATAAAATTCGCTTTTAAAATTCGGTTTTATATGGTACAATATAATAAACGGTATTTCAATATATGAAGTTAATCATCCCGGACAAAAGCAAAGAATATTTTAGTATATAAATTTAATTATGCGCCGCATAAAGTAAACGATATTTTAATATATAATTAATTATACTATATCGGTCGAAAAAGTCAAGCGCGAAAGGGATAAAAAACAATGGAAAAACAAAAAATTGCCGAAATTGAAAAAATAATCGGCTATACCTTTAAGGATAAGGCGGGGTTGGAATTGGCGTTGACACACTCGTCCTTTGACGGAGAACGCAATTACGAAAGGTTGGAATTTTTCGGCGACAGCATTTTGGACTTTGCGGTCGCCGAGTATTTGATGAAAAATTTCGATCTCGACGAGGGAAAAATGACCGAAAAAAGAAAAAATCTTGTCAATAAAAAACTTTTAGCGCAGGTCGTAACGGAAAATTCGATAGATAAATTTTTGAAAACGTCCGCGAATATCGTGAAATCCGACAAAATGAAATCGTCTGTCTTTGAATCGTTGACCGCGGCGATATACTACGACGCGGGAATGAGCGAGGCATACGCTTTTATCCTCAGATTTTTGGGGAGGTATTTCGCGGACGAGGAGACGGACTATAAATCGCGCTTAAACGAAATCGTGATAAAAAAATTCGGCGAATACCCCGTCTATGAAAGTTATGAGGAAAAAGAAAAAAACGGACGCTTTTTCAGCCGCGTAACGGTAAAAGGCAAAAGCCGCGGCGAAGGATACGGCGAATCCAAAAGACAAGCGGAACAAGCGGCGGCAAAAGCGGCGTTTGAAAGGTTCGATAAAAATTAAAACTTTTTAACGTTTCGCGGCGATTTTTATTATGGCTTGTTAAGAGGCGGTAAATTCGGCGAAATGCAACCGCGCCGCCGGCGTGTTGCCGCATATATATTACGGAGAACGGTTTTAAACCGGGCGTACGCTTGATTTAAAAGTTTGGGAGTCTAAATTTGTGTGATAAAGAGTCATGCCGTTCAAGCAAAATCATCACACAAACTTAGAACTATCAAAAGTTTAATCGCTATATTTTTTTTGCGTATTTTCTGTCAAGGTATAAAATTCCGTATGAAACGCCGACAAAAAACGCCGCGATGACCGCCACGTACACCGCGACCATCGGACCGCTTATGTAGTAGTCGATAAAGAAATACGGGAAGTGCAAAACTTTATTTGTGATCGGGTCGACGCCGTAGGTGATTCCCGACGTAAAGCCTATGATTGTAGTTTGGATTAGGTATGCGATCGGGATAAGAGTAAACAGGAACGGGTCGTTCTTTTTAAGTTTACCGCGCGCGGAAAACATTATATAATCGGCGATCATAAGGAGAGGCGTGATCAGATGTACTTGCAGATTTGAAAATGAAAAAAGAGAGGGCGCGCCCGCCGTCAAATCGCCCGAACCGTCGCGCATCACGAAAGCCGAGGGGACTAAAAGCGTCCAAAAAACGAGCATCGTAACGCTTATCGCGATCATAAACGCCGCGGAGAGGCGTTCAAAATAACTTGAACTTCCGGTTTTTCCGTACTTTTTTATGTCGATCGCGGTCTTTATGATCACGACGGCGAAATAGACGAGAACCAAAATGTTGCTTTGTGTGGTGTAATACAGCAGGAGAAAGGGGCTGAATGTTCCTCCGCGAAAGCAAATCGAAACCAAACCGGCAAGGCACAACGCGAACGAAACGGTACGAAAGAATAGACCGAATAGGCGATTTTGTTTTAGCATATTATGATGATTATCTCCTTAATTTATTTGACGGCGGAATTTTTAGCGGCCGCAGTCAGGTTATTAGCGGACGGTGAGAAATGAGCGCGGTTTCGTGTTTATTCGGTATTTTCCGCGTTTGCCATAGAGTATTCTAAGTTTTTAGGGCATTTTTGTATTCCCGTCATTTGCATACTATTCTAAGTTTAGCGATAGTTGGAAATAGAATAAGTATATTTGCAAATAGAATAATCGTATGTTTTTGCTCCGGCTAAGTTTTTTATTTTTTTGCGTATTTTATGTCATGGTATAAAATTCCGTTTGAAACGCCGACAAAAAACGCCGCGATGACCGCCACGTACACCGCGACCATCCAGCCGACTTGGTAGTAGTCGATAAAGAAATACGGAAAATGAATGTCGCCGAGCGTGGGATCGGAGCGGTATACGACGCCCGAAAAGCCTAAGATTGTGGCTTGAATAAAATACGCGATCGGGATAAGCGTAAAGAGGAATGGGTCGTTCTTTTTGAGTTTTCCGCGTGCGGTAAAGATTATGTAGTCCGCGATCATAAGGAGGGGTGTAGTCAAATGCACTTGCAGGTTTGAAAACGAATATATAAAAGACGGATCGCCCGTCATTTCCTCCACGGACGGCACGAGAAGCGTCCAAAAAACGAGCATCGTAACGCTTATCGCGATCATAAACGCCGCGGAGAGACGTTCAAAATAACTTGAACTTCCGGTTTTTCCGTGCTTTTTTATGTCGATCGCGGTCTTTACGACCACGACGGCGAAGTAAACAAACACTAAAATGTTGCTTTGCGTGGTGTAGTAGAGCAGAATTTGCGGGCTGAAACTTCCGTCCGCAAAGCAAGTCGAGATCAGACCGGCGAGGCACAACGCGAACGCTGCGGCGCGGAACACAAGGCTGAATATGCGGTTTTTTGCGATTTGTTTTAACATATGAATCGTTACCTCCGAAGTGTATTTTTATTCGGTTTTATTTAGAGTATTTATACTTTATTTAATATATTAATAAAGCAACGAGTAATTTACCAAAGAAGTGTGAATTGTATATGAATTATATGTGAATTATATCAACATACGGTAAATATACCGAAAAGCATATCGAACGGGGATTTATAGGGAAGTATATAACGCGGCATTTCCGCCGCTTGACCTTTCCGCGCGGATAAAAACGTCTAAAAAAAAGTCAAAGCCGTTTTTAAAGGTTTAAAGCGGATATATATAGCGGTTAAACTTTTAAATCAAATTTAAAGGTTTAAAGCGGGTTTACCTTACCGCTATATGTATGACGGTATTAAACGGGCGGCTTTTAGATGACGGCGGCTTTTAATCCGTGTACCGTACGGACGAAAAGTTTAAACGGTATAATTTTACCGCACATACGCCCTAATTAGAAAATTTTATATTATGTTTTTTATATTGAGTTTCGAGGCGTTTTATCAGCGTTCGATAAAAGGCGTTGCCGCCGCCTCTGCTCCAACCGCCCGATTGCAAGCGGCACAAGACTTCGTTTGCGAGGTAATAGAGGGCGGTTTTTAGATCGACGCGTTCCGACGCCGCGAATTTTTCTTTATAGGTTTCGTACAGTTTGAAGTTTTTTCTTTGCGGCGCGTTCAGCGGAAAGAGGTCGAATTCTCCGTCGCCCCACATCGAATTGAGCGGATCGAGAATGCCCGACGGTTCGCAAGTTTTTTTGTCCGCCATAATGTTTCCGATCCACAGGTCGCCGTGAACGAGGCAGGGATTTTCGGGTTCGTCCGCGAGGATATAGCCGAGATTTTGAATTCCGGCTTCCGGCAAGGCGGTAATTTTGCCGTTCAGTCCGTTTTCGTTTTGTTTACAAAAGATTTTGAAACGCGTATAAGTGTCGGTAAGGATGTTTTGATAGAATTCGCGCCACGTACCGAATCTTTCCGTTTTTCCGATATATCCGTATTTACCGGCGGTTGTTTTATGAATTTCGGCGAGGGCGTCCGCGATTGTTCCGGCGATATGCGCGCGTTTTTTAGCGGACAAAAAGAGGGGCAAATCTTTCGCGCAGATCCCGTCGATATGCTCCATAGCCATAGCGTCTAAGGGGAATTTTTCATCGGCTTCGCGGGTATAATAGACTTCCGGAACTTTCAGCGGCGAGGCTTGCCGCAAAAGGCGTAGAGCCTCCGATTCGGATTGAAGCATACCGCTTGTTTTAAAGACCTTTATGATTTCGGTTGTTCCGTCCGCGTACGCGAGACGGTATGTCAAGCCGAAGCCGCCGCCGCCGAGTGGAATGACGCTTTTTATTTTTTCGCCGCGCTCATACTGCCCGAGAGCCTTGACGGCGGGCGTTAATTTTTCTTTATCGAATAATATTTTTTCCATATCGCGTTTTATTTATTTTTTTGTTTTTTGCGGCATAGATTTTTCGATGGTGCTAAAAGTGCGTGACAAATTATATGGAGTATGGTATACTTAATGCATGGAATGTATAAAATGTAAATCATCTATGGTTGTAAAGAATGGGCACAGGGCCGATGGTAAGCAAA
>JAISNN010000092.1 GCA_031276195.1 Clostridiales bacterium | reverse complement strand
TTTGCAATTCACCTCTTACGTCAATTTTGCAATTCATCTCTTACGTCAATTTTGCAATTCATCTCTTACGTCAATTTTGCAATTCACCTTTTGCGTCAATTTTGATATTCACCTTTTACGCCAACGACGACAAAGAACAAAAGCAACGCATTTTAACGATATCTTACTTAATTATCCTTATATTCCCCTCCGTGGGAGGGGATCTAAGGGGTGGGGCGGACTTCCCTCATTATCCTCAATTCCCCTCCGTGGGAGGGGCAATGGGTGGGGCGACATTACTATTTTCCGTTAATTCCCCTCCGTGGAAGGGGATCAAGGGGTGGGGCGAAACTTCCCTCACTTTCCTCATATTCCCCTCCGTGGGAGGGGATCAAGGGGTGGGGCGGCATTATATCTCATAGCATTATATAAATAAAAAATAAATTTAATTTATTATACCGCAATTATCAAAAAAAGTCAAGCCCCCTTTTTAAAACCCGGTATACATAACGCTAAAATTGAACACCTCGAAAAAATGTAAAAAAACACGCCGTAAACCTAAAAAAAAAACTTAAAGCCGGACAACAAAAATTCGTCCGGCTTTTTCGGCGTCATCTTAGATAGATAAAAAACATCAAATTTCAACGGTAATTAGTACAAGAACCCTCCGTTAAGATATAAAAAATATCCTTTCACTTGATAAACACATATTATAACTCTTATTTTTTTACAAGTGCGTCCTTATAAACGGCATATATCCGTTCGCGGTTGCCGCATAAGTTTCTAACTCTTATTTTTTTACAAGCGCGTCCTTATAAACGGCATATATCCGTTCGCGGTTGCCGCGTAAGTTTCCAACTCTTATTTTTTTACAAGCGCGTCCTTATAAACGGCATATATCCGTTCACGGTTGCCGCGTAAGTTTCCAACTCTTATTTTTTTACAAACGCGCCCTTATAAACGGCATATATCCGTTCACGGTTGCCGCATAAGTTTCTAACTCTTATTTTTTATAAGCGCGCCCTTATCGCCGTGGGATATATCGAAGACTTTTTCAAAATTCGCGACTTTTAGCGTGGGCAATCCCTTTAACTGTCCGTGCAATTTTTTCAAAACGCCCGCGAAATTCGCGTAGCCGTTCTTGTCTTTTCTGTACGTCGCGATGATATTCCGCACCGCTTCCCGGACCGTTTCCGCGTCGTAAACGCCCTTAGAGGCTTCAAAAACCGCATCGCGTTCCTTTTCGGTATTTCCGCCTATCGAATTTCCGCTTGCGTTATTCACGTTCGCGTTATTTCCGCTTGCATTATTTCCGCTTGCGTTATTTCCATTTGCATTATTTCCGCTTGCCGAATTCCCGCTTGCGTTATTTCCGCTTGCGTTATTTCCGCTTGCCGAATTCACGCTTGCGTTATTTCCGCTTGCGTTATTTCCGCTTGCGTTATTTCCGCTTGCCGTCTTAACGCCGCCCTGCAAATTATTATATTCCGTAATTTTAACATTCCCCTGCGGATTATTATTAGATTCAGCCGTCTTAACGTTTCCGCCGTTCTGCCGTTTGCTCTCGTTTAATTTAACGCCGTAAGACCCGCCGTTTCTCAAATTTTGCGTTTCGCGTTTTTGCGTTTTATTTTCGCCCAATAAATTTTGCGTTTCGCGTTTTTGCGTTTTATTTTCGCCAAGCAAAATTTGATAGTCGTAATTATTTTTCAAAGCGTCGTTTGCGATCGCCTCGAACGCTCCGATAACAAAAACGCCGTCCTTTCGCAATCGCGAAACCAATCCCACAAAATCTCTGTCGTTGGTCGCGATACAAAAGCAGTCTATATTTTTGTTGACGTACAACAAATCCATAGCGTCGATGACCATAAGAATATCCGCGGAATTTTTCCCCTTGACGGGCGACTCGTACCTCAAATCCATACCGTTAAATTTTGCGGCTTCCGCCCATTTTCTCGGTTTTGATTTAGAGAAATCCCCGTATACGCCCTTATAGACGACCCTCCCGAAGTTTTTCAATTCGCCCATAATCGCGCCGAAAAGCCCCGATTCGATATTATCGCCGTCGATTAAAAGGGCGATTTGATAGTTACTCTTTTCCATAGTATGACACGTTTTTTCCTTCCGATACCGCCTTTTTGGCGGTATACCTCAATAACGATAACACAATCCGCAAAAAAAGTCAACATATAGTCGTTACGAATTGGAATTAAAACTAAGATTAAAATCACAATTTAAAAAACTTGTAAACCGGTTTTGTCTTGCCGTTTCGTATACTTAGCAATAATCGCGTGTACATTACCGTATAACTGCAACAACGATACATTCTCAAAGGTCATCAAATGCGTATAAATGGTTGCGGTGCATTACTGTATATATGTATAAATAAACGGCAACTTGCAAGCCGAAACAAAAAATAGTAATAAAATGATAACAACGTGATACCCTTCGTTACTGTATAGGCGCGGCAAAAAAATAAATCTTCAAAATTTATTGAAAACTCGCATAAATGTATAATAAAATAATAAAGGACGGTAAAAAGTATGGGATTTTCTAAGTATTACGAAGACGACGTTGAAGTGTTCACGGAGCGAATAGAAAACGCTCTCGTCTCACGAATCAATGAAAAAAGGGCGTTGTGTCTTGAAAAACTATCCGAAATAAAAACAACGCTCGAAAGTGTCAAGATAAAAATTGACAAGACCGGAGAAAGCATTGTCCCGATGAAACGCTTTCACGAATTGATGGGAAAGCGCAACGAAAGACAATAAAATATCCGCATCAAAAACGATAGGAATATTTTTTGCGAGAAAAAACCGCGCCGACCTACTTTCCGCAATACTCATACAGCCAATCAATACGTTCGGTCAAAAAATATTCCAAAAATCCGCATTGTTCCCCGAACTCCGTCAAATCCTTTAAGGTATGCCGTTCGTCGTTTTGCAGCATCGTTTCTATCTCCCAAATTTCATAATTCGCCTTTGCCGCGCCGTAGATATAAAACATAGTCGGTTCGATCAGGCTTACGATAAACCGCATTTCTCCGCGCAATTCCGCAACGCGTTTTTTGAATAATTCTTTAAATTCCGGCGTTTTCCACAGCGAATAAAACCAACTTCCGTATTTCCGTTGAAAGCCGTCCTTATATTCGGCGTAAATTTTTTCGGGTGAAAACAGATGCGACAGGTTGTCCATACCCGCCGAGCGGTCAAAATCCCATACGGGACCCATCGTCAGTTTTCCTCCCGGCTTTTTATAAAAGTAGAAACTTGCGCGGTATGCGTCGAGGTTTTTAAAAAGTTCCTGCACGGTCATAAAATCGACGAAACTTTCCGCGTCGCAAAGCGCGCCGAATCTATTGAAATCCTTACTATACACCGCGTCGTTCACTTCCGCGATATAGCCCTTTATATAGTCTAATATCTCTCCGTATTTATCGGGATCTATATCGTCGTCGTCGATTTTCGGATATTGAATTTCATATATATGATCGGCGGCTTTGATATAGTCTATATTTTCCGTCAACGCTTCGATATTATACGCCGTCGTTTCCTCCAAAATAAAGCCCGTATCGAAATCCTCCGCCTTCGGATTTTCTTGCAAATTCACTCTGACGGGGCTTGCCTCGATAGTTTCGACGAGCAAATACAGCCCTTGCGCCTCGCCGTTTAAGACCAAATTTACAAAATAGCAATTCGGCGAAAACTCAAACGACAGCATTCCGGCGAAAGTATAAGCGAGATAGTTTCTCATATTTGAAACGTCGATATAGTTCGCGACGAGCGCCCAATTTTTGTTCCCCGCTTGCCCGAATACCGCCGTCGCTTTCTTGTCGAATTTAATTTTATACGACTTTTTCGGAAAATGCAGCGAATTTCTGCCTCTCAGCCGAATCTCCGTTTTGACGTTATTCAAATCGAACCCGTCCTCCGAACAATCCAAACTCAGCCGTCCCTTAGCGTACAGCGGTTTTTGAATATTCGGATCGCTTTCGGTGTCGATCGTAACGGTCGGAACTTCCGCGAAGCGCGTTATGTGTTCGTCAAAAAACGCTTGCCGCTCCTCCGTCAAAGGAACGTCTAAGGGCGTCGCGAATTTCGGATACAGTTTGACGCTTTTAAACGCCTTTTCCTTGAATAAAAAATACGTGCCGAAGTCGTCGGTATCCTCGAACCAGCCCAAAAACACCTTTTCCTCCGAACTCGCCAAATGTACGGCGTTCACCTTGCCGAACGGCTTGACGACCTGCACGGAATGCAAAGCGCCGTCCTCGTTGTAAAACTCGATCTTAACGTCGCGCAGCGCGAAAATATATCCGCAAACCGCGGCGGCAAACACAACCGCCAAAACGCAAGCAACCGCCGCGCGCCCTTTCTTTGACGCCTTTCCGCCCTTTTTACCCATACCCAACCGCGCCTCCTAATTTCAACCGTATACCGCTATACGCCCTAATTTGTATATCCTAATCTGTGTATGCCCTAACCTATATACGCCCTAATTTGTCCTAACTTTTGTATGCACTAACCTAATATACGCCCTAACCCATATATGTCCTAATTTGTATGCGCCCTAATCTATTATATAGCGGCTAAACTTTTAATTTAAACATATTTGCTTGATTTAAAGTCTCTCCGATTATATTTAGTATAACAAACTTCGCTCCGATTGTCAATAGGCAAAATTTTATTATTTCGATTTATACAGTTTTTTCGGCTTTTCCGCACGCCTTTCACACTACCTTCTTAGAACTCTTTACTTTTTATCCTTATATTCCCCTCCGTGTGAGGGGATAAAGGGGTGGGGCGAATTCTCTCTCCTCCGCTATTCCCCTCCGTGGGAGGGAATCAAATGGGTGGGACGCTTTATCAAATCCATACCCTCTCTATTAAATCCCTCATTCCACCGTTACGCTCTTCGCCAAATTTCTCGGCTTATCCGCGTCCAACCCCTTATATTTCGCGGTATAGTACGCGAAAAGTTGCGCGGGGACGATCGAAATCAGCGGCGCGAAAAGGTCGGGAACGTCGGGAATAAACACGCGTTCGTCGAACGCCGCCGCCGTCAAATATTCGCGTTTGCCGATGCCGATAACCCTCCCCCTTCTCGCCTTGACCTCTTCGACCGCGCAAAGCGATTTTTGCAAAAGTCCGCCCTGCGTAACGATCACGGCGGCGGGCGTCCCCTCTTCGACCAACGCGAGCGCGCCGTGTTTTAGTTCGCCCGACGCGTAAGCTTCGGCGTGAATATACGAAATTTCCTTCAATTTTAACGCCCCCTCCAAAGCGGTGAAATAGTCTAATCCGCGCCCCAAAAAATACATATTTTTTTCGGTACTATACCGCGCCGCGAGGGCTTGAATTCCGGGATATTTTGCCGCGGATTTTTCGGAAACGTCCCTCAATATTTTTAAGTATTCCGCATACTCTCCCCTTGATATTTCGCCATTATTTCTCGCGATAAAAAACGCCAAACGGTACAAAATCAGCAGTTGGCAATTATAAGCCTTTGTGGACGCGACGGCGATTTCTGGACCGGCGAGGGTGGGCAGCGTCATGTCGCAGAGGTAGGTTATCGCGCTGTTTTTGACGTTCGTCAAGGCGATCGCCGCCGCCCCCCTTGACTTTGCGAGGCGCGCCGCGGCGAGTGTGTCGGCGGTTTCTCCGCTTTGGCTGATAAAGATGCACAGCGAACCCTTTGGGATTATCGGATCGCGGTAACGGAATTCGCCGGCGGTGTCCGTTTCGACGGGAACGCGCGCGATTTTTTCGATCAGGGCGCGCCCGAGCAACCCCGCGTGATAGGCGGTTCCGCAACCGATGATAAAAATTTTTTCGGCGTTAAAAACGTCCGCTTTTTTACCGAATGCACCGCGTTCAATTTTCGTTTTTCCGTCGCATATACCACGTTCAATGTCCGTTTTTTCCGCGAATATACCGCTTTCAATTTTCGTTTTTCCGTTTAATGTACCGCGTTCAATTTTTGTTTTTTCGTCGCATATACCGCGTTCAATTTTCGTTTTTCCGTCGCATATACCGTGTTCAATGTCCGTTTTTCCGTCGCATATACCGCATTCAATGCCCGCTTTTTCACCGAATATACCGCATTCAATGTCCGCTTTTTCACCGAATATACCGCGTTCAATGCCCGCTTTTTCTCCTAATATATCGCATTCAATGTCCGCTTTTTCTCCTAATATATCGCGTTCAATGCCCACTTTTTCATTGAATATATCGCATTCGAGAGTTTTCTTTAAAGCCGCGGGAATCTCGTTTATTTCTTTCAGCATAAAACTTTCATAGCCGTTCAATTCCGCTCCGTTTTTTTCGCAATCAACCCTTTCTTTCGTCTTTTTTATAGGCTTTCCTACGCTTGAAAAGAACGAAACGCGGCGCGGATATAACACGGCGGTTTCGCCGTCGGAAACGCGGTATAGAACGTCGGTATATTTGAGCAGAGCCGCCGCGTCGCTGGCGAGGTAACTCCCCCCTTCCCCGACTCCGACGACGAGCGGACTCGAACTTGCCGCCGCTATAACGGCATCCGGAAAATCGGCGCACAAAACGGCGATCGCATACGTACCTTTTAGCCTGCCGGCGGCGCGCACGACCGCCGAACGAATTCTTTCCGCGCCGCATTTTTCCCGTTTTATAAGATTTTTTATATCGTTTTTTTCACTTTTTGCGGAATTTTTTATATCATTTTTTTTACTTTTTATGGAATTTCCCGCATCGTATTTTTCTTTTTTTGGGGAATTTTTCACATCATATTTTTCACTTCCGTCGAAATTTTTTATAACTTTTTCGGCGGTTTTTGCCTCTTTTTTACTCTCTTTTTCGGTGCTTTTTAGCCCTTTTTCACCCTCTTTTTCGGTGCTTTTTGCCCCCTTTTCACCCTCTTTTTCGGTGTTTTTTAGCCATTTTTTCACCTCTTTTTCGGTGATTTTTGCCTCTTTTTTACCCTCTTTTTCGGTGTTTTTTAGCCCTTTTTTCACCTCTTTTTCGGCGGTTTTCACCCCTTTTTCACCCTCTTTTTCGCTGCTTTTTTTGCCGTTTTTTTCCTCTTGATAATACTTATACACAAGATGAGCGATCACTTCCGTGTCGGTTTCCGACGAAAAAACCACCCCCTCGTCTAAAAGTTCTCGCTTCAATTCGAGATAATTTTCGATAATTCCGTTGTGAACCACGCTCACAAGTCCAAACCCGCCCGAATGCGGATGTGAATTTTCGTCGCTCGGCTCGCCGTGCGTCGCCCACCGCGTATGCCCGATTCCGCAGCAAGAGAGAATTTTTTTTAATTCCTCCCGCTTTTCCAATTCCGAAACCCTCCCCTTTTTCTTGACGACGACGGTTTCGCCGCCCTCGGATACCGCAATGCCCGCCGAATCGTAGCCGCGGTATTCAAGCGACTTTAAGCCGTCGATCAAGACGGGCAGGGCGCGGTTTTCCCCCGTATACCCGATAATTCCGCACATAAAAACTCCTCCGAAAACTCATATAAGCATTCCCTACGATGTACCCGTTTACGTATATACTTATTATTTTCCGAGAAATAATGTTACATTTTCCCGTGTTTAACGAATAAAAAAAACAGCCGTCATAGATTTTTTCCATAACGGCTTAGCTTATTTATTTTACTCTTTAAATTATACGGCATTCAAAAAAATTCAAATACATCCTTCGCCTTTACCGAATACGGAATTCAAAAAAATTCAAATACATCCTTCGGTTTTATCGAATATGGAATTCAAAAAAATTCAAATATATCCTTCGGCTTTATCGAATATAGCATTCAAAAAAATTCAAATACATCTTTCGGCTTCCTCGAACATAGCATTCAAAAAAAATTCAAATATATCCTTCGGTTTCCTCGAACATAGCATTCAAAAAAAATTCAAACTACCTCAAAATTTCCTCCGCAATCGCCTCGCCCATTCTCTTGCACCCGACGATTTCGCTTCCGTTTTCTTTTATATCCGCCGTCCTGATATTCTTTTTCAAGACCGCGTTGACGGCGCGTTCGACCGCCGCCGCCTCCGCGTCCAAGTCAAACGAAGTCCTAAGCATCATCGCCGCCGACAAAACCGTCGCGATCGGATTCGCCCTATCCGTCCCCGCGATATCGGGCGCGCTCCCGTGAATGGGTTCATACAGTCCGAACCGCCCCTTGCCGAGACTCGCGGACGCAAGTATTCCTATGCTCCCCGTTATCATCGCCGCCTCGTCGCTCAAAATGTCGCCGAACATATTGCCCGTCAAAACGACGTCGAATTGCGACGGATTTTTCACCAACTGCATAGCGGCGTTGTCGACCAGCATATCCGTAACCTCGATATCCGGATATTCCGCGCTCATTTTCCGCACCGTCCGCCGCCAAAGCCTGCTCGAATCCAAAACGTTCGCCTTGTCCACGCTGACGATTTTCTTTTTCCTTTTTTTCGCGATTTCAAAGGCTTTTTCGGCTATGCGTTCGATCTCTTTCACACTGTATTTTTCCGTGTCGTAGGCGTAGTCGTTGCCGTTTTTACGGGATACGGTATTGCGCTTTCCGAAATATATTCCGCCCGTCAACTCGCGGACGACGACGATATCGATTCCGCCGTCCCGAATGTCCGCCCTCAAAGGACAGGTTTCCTTTAAGGCGTCGAGGAGAATCGCGGGGCGGATGTTCGCGTACAACCCCAAAGCCTTGCGAATCCTTAACAGCCCCGCCTCCGGTCTGAGATGTCCCGGAAGTCCGTCCCATTTAGGACCGCCGACCGCGCCTAAAAGCGCGGCGCCGCTTTTTTTGCATATCTCGACCGTTTTTTTTGGCAGAGGTTCGCCGCAAGCGTCGATCGCCGCGCCGCCCATAAGGACGTGCGAAAATTCAAATTTGTGTCCGGATTTTTTTCCCGCCGCGTTGAGGACGGCGATCGCCGCCGCGCACACCTCCGGTCCGATTCCGTCGCCGTCTATGACTGAAATTTTGTAATTCATACGCTCTTTAATTCTCCCGTGTTTTTTGTTTTTCGTGCCGTTATTGTTTTTTTTAGAATTTAAATTTACGCTCTTTTTACGGTGTCTTTTGTATTTTTATATCAAAGTTTTTTAGACTTTTTAACGTTTTTGTTACGCGTTTTTTCGCGGTACTATACCGCCGTTTTTTTAACTTCTTAACGTTTTTTGTTACGCGTTTTTTCGCGGTACTATACCGCCGTTTTTTAGGCTTTTTAACGTTTTTTGTTACGCGTTTTTTCGCGGTACTATGCCGCCGTTTTTTAGGCTTTTTAGCGTTTTTGTTACGCGCTTTTTCGCGGTACTATACCGCCGTTTTTTTAACTTTTTAACGTTTTTTGTTACGCGTTTTTTCGCGGTACTATACCGCCGTTTTTTAGACTTTTTAGCGTTTTTGTTACGCGCTTTCTACCCCTTTTGTTTCAGCGAATTCAAAAGTCCGCCCGCCTCCGATATGTCCCGGATAAATTTCGGAAAGGGCGGAATCTTATAGGTTTTTCCCGAAGTTTCGTTTGTTATAATTCCGGCTTCGAAGTCTACGGAAACGATATCCCCGTCCTTAATGTCCTTGACGGCTTCGGGCGATTCAACGATCGGCAGACCGATATTGATTGAATTCCGATAAAAAATTCTCGCGAAAGTGTTCGCGATCACGCAGGAAATCCCGGCGGCTTTTATGGCTATCGGCGCGTGTTCGCGGCTGCTTCCGCAGCCGAAATTGTCCCCCGCGGCGATGATGTCGCCCTTTACCGCTTTTTTGACGAAATCCTTGTCGATATCCTCCATACAATGCGCCGCCAACGCCGCGTGGTCGGACGTATTCAAATACCTTGCCGGTATAATAACGTCCGTGTCAACGTTGTTCCCGTATCTATGAACTCTTCCTTTTGCCGTCATAACTAAACCTCTCTTTTATACTAATTAAACTTTTAATCCGTACCGCTATATAATATTTTCCGCGCCGCTATACCGCGTTTTATAACATTTTTCCGCGGTACTATACCGCGTTTTTACACGTTCATTCCTACGCTTTATTTTCCTTTGAAAAACCGCGTTTTATAACATTTTTTCCGCGGTACTATACCGCGTTTTTACACGTTCATTCCTACGCTTTATTTTCCTTTGAAAACCGCGTTTTATAACATTTTTCCGCGGTACTATACCGCGTTTTACGCGGTAATTTCTACGCTGTATTTTTCCTTAAAAAGCACGTTTTCGCGGCGGTTTTATAAGAAATACTATAAATGTAAAATCTAATTTTTTCCGTTGTAAATCCTGCCCCTGACCGCGCTCATCGCCGCGACGTACGGCGACGCCAGATATACTTCGGAATTTACGTGCCCCATTCTCCCTACGAAATTCCGGTTCGTCGTGGAAACCGCCCTCTCGCCCGACGCCAAAATCCCCATATGCCCGCCCAAGCAAGGTCCGCAGGTCGGCGTCGAAACTACCGCTCCCGCATTCACAAAAATTTCGATCAAACCCTCTCTCAACGCTTCGAGATATATCGTATTCGTCGCCGGAATTATAATCACGCGAACACCCTCTTTGACCTTTTCATTCTTGAATACCTCCGCCGCCGCCCTTAGATCGGTTATGTGTCCGTTCGTACAACTTCCGATCACGACCTGATCGATCTTTATATCGCCGATCTCGTCGATCGTCTTGGTGTTTTCGGGCAGATGCGGAAATGAAACCGTAGGGCGCAAACGGCTCAAATCGATCTCGTAAACCGCATCGTACACCGCATCCGCGTCCGCTTCGTATACCGTATATGCCCTATCGCTCCGTCCCCTTATATATTCTATCGTCGTTTCGTCCGCGGGGAAAATTCCGTTTTTCGCGCCCGCCTCGATCGCCATATTCGCGATCGTGAACCTGTCGTCGATCCCGAGATATTTTATCCCGTCTCCGAAAAATTCCATCGATTTATACAGCGCGCCGTCCACGCCGATTTTTCCGATTATGTGTAAGATTATATCCTTGCCCGATATATGCCCGGCGGGCTTGTTTTTCAAGACGAATTTCAACGCGGACGGAACCTTAAACCACCCCTCTCCCGTCGCCATTCCCGCCGCGAGATCGGTGCTTCCCACGCCCGTGGAAAACGCGCCCAACGCGCCGTAGGTGCAGGTGTGGCTGTCCGCGCCGATGACCAAATCGCCGGGCAGGACAAGCCCCGCCTCGGGCAGCAAGGCGTGTTCGATCCCCATTCTCCCCACGTCGAAAAAGTTTTTTATGCCGAACCGCTCCGCAAAGCCGCGCACGCATTTGCATTGCTCCGCCGCCTTGATGTCCTTATTGGGCGTGAAATGGTCGAGAACGAGGGCGATTTTGTCCTTATCCGCGACGGAAAAACCCGCCTTATCAAATTCGTTGATCGACACGGGCGCGGTTATGTCGTTCGCCAGCATAAGGTCGAGTTTCGCGGAGATCAACTGCCCCGCCGCGACGGTTTTTTGCCCCGCGTGCGCCGCGAGAATTTTTTGGGTCATAGTCATCATAATAGTTGCTCTCCCTTACCGTATAGCATTATATATATCGTTTTCCGCGGATCTATGCCGCGTTTTTTAGCGTTTTATATGTCGGGTTTCTTTATAACATTGTATATATCGTTTTTAGCATTTTATACCGCGTTTCATTACAGCATTATATATACCGTTTTCCGCGGATCCATGCCGCGTTTTTTAGCGTTTTATATATCGGATTTCTTTATAACATTATATATATCGTTTTTAGCATTTTATACCGCATTTCATTATAACATTATATATACCGTTTTCCGCGGATCTATACTGCGTTTTTACCTATATACAACAAACGCTTTCAACAATCCTTCACCGACCGCCGCTAAACCCGCGCTAATTCAACAGTTTATTCACCGCGTCGATATACGCCAAAATGCCGCTCTCTATAACGTCCGTCGAAACTCCCCTCCCGACGACCGATCCGCCCTCCGCGAGCGAGAGTTTGACATAACTTTCGCCGAGCGCCTCTTTCCCCTCCGTAACCGACTGCACGCCGTAATCTGAGAGGACGAAACTCTTCCCCACGATCTTATCGATCGCCATAAACGCGCCGTCGATAGGTCCGTCGCCGTCGTGGATTTCCGTCTTTATCTCCCCCCCGCAGTTGATCGAAACGGCGGCGTAGGCGTTGCCTTTTTTGCAATTTATCACGAAATTTTCCAGCGTATATTTGAGGCTCTTTTCCTGACTTTTGTTGGCGAGCAAAGCCTCCAAATCCCTGTTGGAAACGCTTTTTTTGACGTCGCAAAGCCGTTTAAATTCGTCGAAAAGTTCTTGCATTCTCTCCGCGCTTATGCCGCCGTAACCCATATCCTTTAAATGCTCCGAAAAGGCGTGCTTTCCGCTGTGCTTTCCCAACACGATTTTATTTTCGGGAATTCCCACCGTTTCGGGAGAAAGGATTTCATAGGTTTCTTTTTTTGCGAGAACGCCGTGCTGATGGATTCCCGATTCGTGCGCGAAGGCGTTTTGACCTACGATAGGTTTCGTCGGGTGGATATTGACGCCGATTATGTTTGAAACAAGGCGGCAAGTTTTATAAATCTCTTTCGTATTTATGCGCGTCTTTGCGTCGTAGAGATACGGACGCGTATGAAGTCCCATAACGATCTCTTCCAACGACGCGTTGCCCGCTCTCTCGCCGATTCCGTTGACCGTGCATTCGACCTGAGTTACTCCCCCCTCGATCATAGCGAGAGAATTCGCCACGGCAAGCCCCAAATCGTTGTGATTATGCGCGGAAAGTTCAACCTTGTCCGCTCCCTCGACGTTTTCTCTTATGAACCGCACGAGATCGCGCATTTCGTCGGGCGTGCAATAGCCCACGGTGTCGGGGATATTCAAAACCGTCGCTCCCGCCTTAACCGCCGCCGAAAACGCCTTGACCAAAAAATCTCTGCCGCTCCGGCTGGCGTCCTCCGCGGAAAATTCGACGTCCGAAACCTTCGTCTTAGCGTAGCGCACGCTCTCCTCAATCCTTCTCAAAACCTCGTCGCCGCTCATTTTTAACTTATATTTCATATGCAGGTCGCTGGTCGCCAAAAAAATGTGTATCCTCGGCGAAACGGCGCGTTTGACCGCTTCGTAAGACTTGTCGATATCGGCGGTCAGCGCGCGCGAAAGGCTTGCGACGGTGCAGTCCTTGATCCGCCCGGCAATGACCTTAACCGAATCAAAATCACCCTGCGACGACGCGGCGAAACCCGCCTCGATGACGTCCGTTTTTAGCCTCTCGAGTTGCAGCGCAAGTTCGATTTTTTCGTTTATGTGCATACTGCACCCGGGTGATTGCTCGCCGTCTCTTAACGTCGTGTCGAAAATCTTGATTTGCCTTGCCATAATCGCTTCCTCCAAAATAAAATTCAAGTATAAAAAATTTTACGGCGTCAGTTTTTTTCTCCGGATAAAAAATTTTAAATAAAGTTTCTTATCCTTATTTTGTTCTTTAATACGGAATTCTTAATATATAAACCCACGTAAAAATTCCTCTAAATCGATTTTATCGTTAAATAACGAATTTTAAATAAAAATTCATACCGCCGATTTGTTCTTTAATACGGAATTCCAAAAGCATAAACCCCCGTAAAAATTCCCCTAAATCGATTTTATCATTAAATAACGAATTTTAAATAAAAATTCCGTTAAATAAAAAAACTCAAAGCCGAAAACCCGGCTTTGAGACGAAAAAACTTTCCGCGGTACCACTCAAATTGCGTTCACAAAAAAACGCCTCTCGTTGCCTTATTGACGTAAAGGTTAAAACGGCTCGTTCTAATGGGTCGGACGCGCTTATCGCCGAAAAAGATATAAGAAACACGGCGTTAAATGTCCCGGCTGTTCTTCGAGCGGCATCAACAGGTGAGAAAATCTGTTTCAATCGCCTTTATATAAAAATATTCGCATATATCACTATATGACGATAAAAATATTTCCGTACATTATTATCAATAAAAATACTTGTATATATCACTATGCGCCGATAAAAATGCTTGTATATATTATTATAATCAAAAACTTTTCCGTTGTCAACGAATTTCACCCTGATTTTTTTAAAAACTGCGGAAGAGGAATTACGGATAAGGCGGTCGCCCCACCCCCTTGCCCCCTCCCACGGAGGGGAATTGCGGATAATTAAGAAAAACGCCGTAATGCGCCGCTTATTCACCCTGTCTTTTTAACGTGAAAACACGCTAATATAACTTTTCTCCGCCCTCCCCTTCCAAGCCTAAAATGTAGTCAGCCGTAACGCCGAAGAGTTTACATAATTTTTGTATATTTGCTATATTTGGTTCGGTTTTGCCTTGTTCCCA
>JAISNN010000089.1 GCA_031276195.1 Clostridiales bacterium | reverse complement strand
AAACCGAAAAGGAGGTTTTGTATTATGAGGAAAAGAAAGATAGCGTTGTTGTGCGTGTTGGTCTTGCTGATAACGGGGGTTGCCGGCGTTTTAAGCGGTTGCGAACCGAAAAGTATCGATGAGATTTGGATGGCGCGGTTGTATGAGAGTACGAGTTCCCCGACGGGACAAGCGGTTTGTATATACGGCGTAATGCCGAAATACCGCGGCAGCGAGGAATTGATTTTGCCGGAAAAAATAGACGGGCATCCGGTCAAAAAATTATTTGCAAATAAGCCGTATTTCTCTGACGCTTCAAGCGGGCAAGCACCGTTAGGAAACTTGCGGCGTTTGACGATTGAAGCAAGCGTTCAAATAATCGGACATTTTTTTGACGGGAGTAAAGTTTTTTTAATTGAGTTTACAAATTTAAATCCGTCTGTTTTTAACCCGGAGAGAGGCATTTGGTTTCCTATAACGGTCATACCGGACGGAAGTTCCGCCGATTATTTGTCGAATTGTAATCCTTACCGCAAATCAGAGGTAATAAATGGCTTTTTGATAAAAAACGGAGTGTTTGGTGGTTATATTGGAAATGATACGGAAATTGAAATTCCCGATAATGCGACAAGTATTATGAATGGTGAATACTATTTCAAATTGTTGATTGCTACTTGCATTACTTCTGTTAAATTCCCTCCAACAATTAAACTTATACAAAAAGATAGTATATTTTATGATTTTTCTAGAGGAAATCCAATAAATGAACTTAATGGATTAAAGACAGTTTACGTGTCTAAAAGCACAACAATAGAAACGGACGCTTTCAGTCCGGCAATAGAAATAATTTATTATTAAAATAAATCAAAAAAGGAGAACTATCATGAGAAAATCAAGTTTAGCAGCAAAAGCAATTATTATCGCGCTTATTACGATATTTGCAAGTACGTATTTTCTTGACGATTTGAGGCTTGCAAACGTTTTTGCAAGCGGGTACGGTCGGTATACTTGTTTTTTTAAAAAAACGGCGTGATTCGCTTGACAAATATTAGGAAAAATATTAAAATATATACGGTTAAAGAAAAAGCGGTTTTTTGTTTTTAATAGAAAAAAGCGTGGTTTTTCTTTTAACGTATCTTGACAATTTAATATAAGGAGGGCAAAGGTTATGTTGAAACGCGTTTGGACGGAGTTGCAGAAACTCATCACGAAGTATCAGACGGAATTTCAAGAAACCGAAAAAGACTATTATAAATGGTGATTTCGGTTTCAAAAAAACACGGTTTGTGTGTGCAATGCTTAGGCATTGTTTTTTTTTGCTCTTTTTTCCCTTTATAAATTTTAATTTATTAAGTTAAGGCTTGGTTTTGTTGTGAATAATATGTTTTTTTGCCTTGTTAAGGCTTGATTTAATTGCGCATAATATGTTTTTTGCCTTGTTAAGGCTTGGTTTTGTTGTGAATAATATTTTTTTTGCCTTGCTAAGGCTTGATTTTACTGCGTGTAATATGTTTTTTGCCGTGCAAGGCTTAATCGGGGGTTCATTATAAATTTTTATAATTATTTTTGAAAAAATATTGATTTTTTTATCATTATAATGTATAATATGATTGTATGTAATATCAGCGGTTAGCGGCCGGTGAAGCCGTTATATAAAATCGCATCGGGTTCTTTTAAAAAAAAACGGAGGTTTTTTCACTATGGATGATTACGTCGCTCTTTCTTATGCGGGCGCGTTCGCGTTGATTGTCGGCGCGGGTTTGCTTGTCGGTTTGACGAGGGGTTTAAAAAGAAGCGTTTTGCGTCTTGTCATCGCCGTCGTCGCCGCGCTTTCGGCGGTCGGGCTTTTGCCGATTGTTTTGGATTTTGTTTTGAAGGTAGATTTTTCGTCTTTCTACACCTTTGAATTCGAGGGACAGTCCGCGGCGACGCTCCAAGAGATTATCAATCTCTTTGTGAGCAAGTACGCCTCCGAATACATATCTTTGGATTCGGGTACGGCGGGGCTTTTGGCGTCTCTTCCGAAAATGATCGTCGCGTTGGTTGTATTCGGTCTTTTGCTGGGAGTCTTGAACTTTATCGGTTCGATCGTATATCTTTTCACGAAGGGTCTTGTCGACGGAAAACACGTAAACGGAAAAAAGCAAAAGAGAAATAAACTTCTCGGCGGTCTTGTCGGAGGGGTGAACGGTCTTTTGATCGCCTTTTTGACGTTGTCGCCTCTTTTGGGGGCGGCGGACTTCGCGCAGCCTTTCGTCGCGAACGCAACCGTTCGGGCGAAGATCGAGGAAACGCTTCCGGCGGACACGCTGAAATATATCGACCGCTATGTAAATTACGGCGGAGAGTCCGGCGATTTCGTAAAAAAGTTTTTGGGCTTTCAAGGGATCGACGTGTTGTTTTTCGAGAGGCTGACGCGCGTCAAAAATCAAGACGGCACGGAACTTTCTTCGGCGGATATCAGAGAATTTTCGGAAATTTTGGACGACGCGGCGTGGTTTTATGAAAATATGGAGAGTTTAAAAAATTTCCAAAATTTGCCCGACGCGGAGTTTAACGCTCTTGTGGACGACGTTATAAAGCACGCGAACGGAGTGATCGACTTCCTTTTCCAAAACGACGTTACGAACATCGTCTTGACCGACGGTTTGAAATATCTTGAAAACGAGGAAAATAAAAATAAACTGCTCGGCAATGTTCCCGAAGATTACAGAGCGGTCGCGGGGATCCTAATAAACGAAATCATAAATACGGAAGAGGGCGCGGCGGCGACCGATTCCGCGAAAAAGGCATTGACGGAATTGATCGCCACGGCGGGCAAGATCGCTCCCGACGCGAGATATTTTATGAAAAACACCGATATTTTCCAAAAAATCACGGGAGACGCGCTTAGCGAGGAGGAAAGAACCGCTTTCGGCGCGCATATCGACAACGCGCTGAACGCGCTGTTTAAAGACGGAAAAGGCAATATAACCGTGTCGCTGCTCGGCAAGGCGGTTTTAGGTTTCGTCGAGACGGGCGCGGCGGATAATTTGATCGGAAACGACGAAAAGATCGCGCCGCTTTTGGATGCGGTTAAGAAGGCGGTATTCACGGAGGGCGCGTCCGATATCGTCAAAATTACGAATCTTTACGACGTGCTGAACTTCACCGCGGACTTGGCGTCCTCATCGGTTTTGGGGAAGGTTATGTCGCTTGCCGGCGATGGTTTGGATTCGATCGGCGAACTTTTGGGCGGCGATGAATTCAAGACCGTTTTGGAAAACAATTTAAGCAAACCCGCGGTTTCCGAAACCTTGGCGGGGTTGGTAACGGCTCTGCTGCCGGACAAAGCGATGGCTTTGCCTTTGGGCGGCTTCTTCCGCGAACTCGGAAAGTCGGACGATATCGGGAGCGAACTTGACGGTATGGCGGCGGCGTTTTCGTCGGTCGGTCTTATGGGCGATCCGTCCGAAACGGGCGGTTTGATCGCCGCGATTGGCGGAGTAAAGGATATCTTAAAAGACGGAAGCGGCAACGCTACGCTTGTCGGAAAGGTATTCTTGGCGATTATGCGCAATATGCTCCCGTCGATAGTTGATTTGGAAACCGAAAGAGAGCCGATCGGAATATCGGGGGACGAGGATTGGAACGCCGAAGCGGCTTTGTTTACAAACCTTTTGACCGAAATCGAAAACGCTATACCCGAAGACGGAAGCACGATAGAATTCGGTCCTCTTGTCAAATTCGGAAAGATTCTCGACGATTTAAAGGATTCGGTTGTCGTAGGCGGCGATGAGAATTATAACGGGCTGGTCGATATGCTCTTAGAGCAAATGAACTTGAAAGACGCGCTGGGAACGCTCGATTTAGGCGCAACAAGTTATTCCGACGTCAAATGGGAAATCACGTTTAATCTCGCGTATGTCGCGATGACTATGCAAGAGAGTATTAGCGACATTGAAAGTATAGAAGGCTTTGATACGCTTATCGATGATATCGTGAGCGGCGATGTCGATTGGTCAGACCCGACGGCGACCGAGGAAGTGTTCGGAGCGATTGCGGAGGCTCTTCCCGAAGGTACGCCCGAAGTTTTGCAGGAGATTTTGGAGGGCTTGATCGACGACGGAACGGTTGCGGATGTGATAGACGGCATTCCCGATGAAGTCTTTGCGGGTTTGGCGGACATACTCGGCGGCGAAGTAGAAGGGTTTGACGCGGAAGACGCGAAAGCCTTTATTGAAAACTTCTTTGACTATATCCGGGGCTTAGACCTAAGCGGCGCGGGCGGCGAATAATAGTAACGGAGAAGCCTTTAACCTTTGCTTATGCCTAACCGGCGGTTTAGAGATCCTAAACGGCGAGGACGGCGAATAATAGCACGGAGAAGCCTTTAACCTTTGCTTATGCCGAACCGGCGGTTTAGAGATTCTAAGCGGCGCGGGCGGCGAATAATAATAACGGCGGATTGCGGATTGTTAAGAAAAAAATATGCGGCGAGTTCTATTCACCGCATATTTTATACTATACTAATATATTATGCGAACGCGCCCCAAAAGTTTTTTCAAAAAGTTTTCCACCGCATTCTTTTAGGAATTTTAATTTTTTAATGCGTAAACCTTATGCTAAATCGCTTGTTTTATGGCGCGATTTGAGGTATACTATTAGGAGAATATGAGAAAAATCGTCTTAGATATGGGCGGCGTTAGCGCGGACGTGTTTTCGGGGATTATTTATAGATATACCGTTTAGGAGAATATGAGAAAAATCGGTTTAGATGTAGGCGACGTCAGGATCGGCGTTGCGGTCAGCGACCTTTCGGGGCTTATCGCCTGTCCGCGTGAAACCTACCAAAGGCGCGCACCCGCGGCGGATGCGGAATACTTTAAAAAACTCGCGGAGATCGAAAACGCCGACGAATTGGTTCTCGGTTTGCCCGTCAATATGGACGGTACGAGAGGGGAGCGCGTACGGTTGATCGAGGAATACGGCGAGGGGCTTAGGGAACTTACGGGGCTTCCCGTCGTCTATATGGACGAAAGACTGACGACGGTGCAGGCGGAGAGGTCTTTGATCGAATCGAATATGCGGCGCGAGAAGCGGAAATTAGTTATAGATAAAGTTGCCGCAAGCCTTATATTGCAGGCGTATTTGGACAAAATAAAAAGACGGTAAGCCGCGCCGCGTCAAAAAGAGTATGTATTGAACAAACAATTAAAAAACAACCGGACAAACGCGGAAATAACAAGCAAAAAAGCGGTCGTATGTCAAAACAAAGATTAAAATAACAAGCAAAAAACGGTCGTATATCAAAACAAAGATTAAAGTAACAAGCAAAAAACGGTCGTATGTCAAAATAAAGACTAACATAACAAGCAAAAAAACAAACAAAGACAAATAAAATAAACAAAATAAAACGAAAAGGAAGTAAAAAAATGAAACAAGATAAAGATTTTAACATCGAAAACGAGGACGATCTCGAAGGAATGGAAGTCGTTACTCTCTACGACGCGGAGACCCAAAAAGAAATCGATTTTGAAGAAATTTGCGCGATCGAACACGAGGGAAAATGGTACGTTTGCCTGACTCCCATCGAAGAAAGCGACGAAATAGAAGAGGGCAGCGTCATCATGATGGAGGCCGCCGAAGACGCGGACGGAGAAGAAACGCTGCTGCCCGTTGCCGACGAGGCGTTGCTTAACACGCTTTTTGAGAAACTGCAAGAGGAGATCGGAGAATGCGGCGACGACTGTGAGGAATGCGATTGCGGCTGCGGCGCGCACGAACACAAAGGCTGCGATTGCGGTTGCGGCTGCGGGGACGAGGAATAAAAAAACGCTTAGCGGACATTTTGCGCGAACGCGGTTTACGGAATAATTAAAAGACGTTTTTTAGCGAATGCGGTTTATGCAATAACAAAAGCAATAAAAAAACGTTTTCGCTTGGATGCGGTTTACGGAATAACTAAAAGAACGTTTACCGATAACCGCCCGTTATACTTATCACCAACCGCTAAAATAATTTTATATTCGATATTGACATTTGCGGATATTTGAGTTATAATATATACGTATAGAAGAAAATCTCGCGTTGCGGGCGATATAAACGGAGGTCTTTTATGACTTTGCAATTTTGGAAAAAAGAATTTAAAGAAGAAGATTGGGCGGAGGACGAATATTACGCCGCGCCGCCCGTCAAGGATACCGCCGCGGCGGTTCAGTTTAAAGATCAATTTCAAGACGTCGTTTTGAACGACGACGACGAGAGTTTCGAGGAGTTCGACGTCCCCGCGGGCTACGAATACCGCGAGGGCTGGATCTATATCGGCGAGGGCAAGGAGATAGTCAGAGACGACTACTACGCCAACCTTCCGCCCGAGTTGAAACCCGAATTTAAAGATTTGTTCATCGACAGAAACCAAATCGTCGTCGCGCGCTGTCCCGCGTATGTCATCGACGGCGACAATACGCTGTTTTTTCAGCTGGTGTTTACATACGTTACGCGATTCAGAAAGATCATATCCATCGCCTTGCTCGAAAATCTCTATGAATACCTCTATTACCGCTTTATCGACAAACCGAAAATCCTTTCCAGAATGAACGATAAATTGATCAGAATCTATTTCGCGAGAAGAGCGGAGGAGGCGGATAACCTCTATAAATGCGAGGAAAAATGCCGCGAGGATATCGCGTTCAATTTTGAATACGTTCCCGACTTTCCGCGTAATTTAGGCTCTTATAAAAGACTCGTCATCATCTTGGAGAACGTAGGAGAGTTGGAGGAGGCGAAAGCGTTGTGCGAAAGGGCGATCGCCTTGGGGCTTACCGACAGAACCAAAGCCGATTATCCGGGACGCTTGGAAAAAATCGAAAAGAAAATCGCTAAACGCGCGAAAAACGCAAAAAGAAACGCGAAAAAAACGGACAATTTATCCTAATTAAACTTTTAATCCGTACACCGCGCGTATCTATAAGCGCGTGAAATTACGAAAAAAACGAACGCAAAAAAGTGATTTTATAGTTTATCGAGTGTGAAAAAACGACAAATTTATAACCTTGAAATTATGAAAAAATAAACATAAAAAAGTGCTTTTATAATTTACGGAATGCGAAAAACGACAAATTTACAATCTCTAAATTACGAAAAAACGAAGATAAAAAGTTGCCCGCAACCGTGTACCGCGCCCCAAGAGTTGGACAGAGGAAAAAGATTATGATATAATAGAAAAGGAGGGAGCGGGAGTATGGGAAAGAATAGGAAGTATGACGGTAAATTCAAGCAAGAAGTAATTGA
>JAISNN010000001.1 GCA_031276195.1 Clostridiales bacterium | reverse complement strand
TATTTATTTATTTATTTATCCGTTAATCCGCCAAGAGATGACCTATCGTTTCGATCATTGTGGAGCCGTTGTCGTAGCGCACTTTTTTGGTATCGGCGCAAAAGAAAGTCGAGGTCAGCATAGAGCGTTTGATTTCCGTCGGGGCGTTAAAGAGGTAGCCTTGAAAGTAGAGGTAGCGCGGGGCGGCGGTCGGGACGAGGGTTATTGACACGTTCAAAAAATCCTTTGACAGCGGCGCGTTCAGCGGATCTTTCTCGAATGTACGCGGTCCTTTTTCAAACGCGTAGCGTCCGAACGAATTGCCTACGGGTTCAAATCTGTCCCGATATCCTTCCGCGCGTTTCGCGCCGTCGTAGACCTTTCCGTTTTCGAGATAGAGTTGTTCTGGTATGCCGTTGACGTAATTCGGAACGTAGCCCTTTTCGGTATAGCCGTAAAACTGATACAAGCCCGCTTGCGTCGTTTGTTCGCGTATGCTTTGTGTTTCGAGGATAGTTTTGACGGCGAATTTCTGCGGGTATACGTTTTCGGAAAGCGCGTCTTGCGGAGTTCCGGCTAAAAAGTCTTCGGGGGAGATATAGATATACGGGTTGTCCTTGTCGGGAATGAGGTATTTATTTTTGTAGATATGGCAGTTCAGCATAAAGTCTATCGCGAGTCCGATATCGCCCGTATTTTCCTCTTCGTATTCGCCCGGGAGGATGAAGCGTAAACGTCCGAACGCCTCTTCGTCGCGCCAGACGACAAGCGGAATAAAAAGCGGCGGCGATTCGAGGTCAAATTCGCCTTCAAGTTTCGGATCTCCCGCCTTTTCCGCGCTATCCTTGTCGTGCGTTTTCGGTATAATCATAAGGGCGTATTCGTCCTTTCTCGACGACATAATGATTTGAATGAATTCACGCCGTTCGAGGATCAGCGACCGTCCGTTATCTCTCGCGTTCCAAGTATAGAGGACAAAGATTTGGTAGTACGGGCGTGAAACGTCCATAGCGAAAACGACGGTCAAGCCCGAAAGTATGACGGTCAGCAATACGACGGATATTATTTTTAAAATTTTTTGTTTTTTTGTTTTCAATTTATCGCTTCGCTCCCGCACTCCTCCGGACGGAGGAAAATTTTTAAGGTCAAACTTAACCGCTCTTTTGTCCGATGAAATTTTTGAATTCAAATTATTTTTTTAAATTCCGTTCCTTATTCTAATAATTATATATTTCCGCCAATTCTTTTTCGTCGAATTGTTTTGTAAATTTGCTTACGACGGGGACGGAAACAAGCGAAAAGATCATCGCGCACACTCCCGTGAACGGAGCGAAAGCGATTCCGCCCTTTAAGACGGCGGAGAGTCCCGAAAGTCCCGCCGCGGGGTATACCGCGCCCAATAAAACCGTCAAGGCGAGCGTTATAATCAATCCGCCCGCGACCGACGTCCGCGCCGCCGCCCGCGTAACTTTTTTGCTGTAAAGTCCGTAGACGTACGGTCCTATAAAACAGCCGGCGAGCGTCCCCCAACTGAGGCTCATCATCGTTACTATCGCGTCGATTTTGACGACGGCGAGGAGCGCGGAGCAGAGGATAAAGACGAGGCAGGTGATTCTGAGGTATTTATTTACCTTTTTTTCGTCGGCGTTCTTTTTGACGAAGCCCTTATAAAAATCCATTATGAGAGCGGACGCGCCGGACAGCGACACGGACGCCAAACTGCTCATTCCCGCCGCCAAAATGATGACGACGATAAGTCCCAGCATAAAGGGGCTCATAGACGCGTCTAAGATCGTCGGGATAATCGAATCGAAGTCAATTGCGCCGGCGGCGGTTTTCGGTACGGTATTCTCGTTCAACATCAGCGTGGAAAAAGAACCGAAAAGGTACGCGCCCGCGCCGATTACGAGGGCGAAAAGCGTGCTTATGACGGATGCTTTTTTGATTCCGTCCTCTTTTACGGCATAGAATTTGTGAATCGACTGCGGCAAGCCCCACATACCGAGCGAGGTCAAAAGCGTTAAAATCACGACGTTGAAGCCGCGCGAACCCAAAAGCCCCTTTGTATTCTCATACATAGGCTGAAAAAAACCGTGTCCCGTATCCGTCAGCGTCGAAAAAACCTCGGTGAAGGAGATACCGCCGCCGTTCAGGTGTAAAAAGGCGATCACTACCATGGCGGTTACGCCGGCGAGCATTATGATTCCCTGCACAAAGTCCGTCAAAGCCGTCGCGAAATAGCCGCCGACAAAGACGTAGAGGGCGGTTACGGCGGCCATCATAACGATACAAACCCAAAAGGGCAGACCGAAAACCATTTCAAAGATTTGACCTATGCCTTGATAGACGGAGGCGGAATAGGGGATCAGGAATATAAAGATGACGATCGCCGCGGCTAATTTTAGTTTTTCGTCGAGATAGCGCGCTTTAAAAAATTCGGGCATAGTTTTGGCGTTTTTTTTGATGGAAAATTCGCGCGTGCGCTTCGCCAAAACCTTCCACGCCAAGAGAGAGCCGACGAGAGCGTTTCCGACGCCGATCCAGACGGACGCGAGTCCGAAAGACCAGCCGAATTTGCCGGCGTAGCCGACGAAAATAACCGCCGAAAAATAAGTCGTACCGTAGGCGAAAGCGGACATCCAGCCGCCGATATGCTTGCCGCCGAGATAAAAGTCGTCGAGAGAGGAACTGCGTTTTCTGGAATAGTAGGCGATCGCGCCCATAGCGAGGAAATATAGGGCGAGCAGAATATAACGCCACGCGCCGCCGTGTGAGCCGGACGACAGGATTATCGATTGCATATTATGGATTTTCTCCTTGATTTATTGCATAAAAAAGATTGAGCCGCAAGCGGTTTTGCGTAAAAAATTATACCGAATACGGTTTTAGAATAAGTCTTTTTTATTCTAATTCATTATCTCTATATCATAGCCTTATATAAAACTTTGAATACGGCGTTTTACCGCCGTATAATATGCGTTTTAAAACGAAAAATACGCTTGATTTAAAAGTTTAACCGCTATACTTGATATTTACTTGACATTAAAAACAATTTATTATAACATATAACGGAGAATTAATCAAGAATAATTTAAAAAATCTATGAAAAAATACCTAAGGAGAGCCTTATATGCCGGAAAACAAAGAAATCATTAACGCCGAAAGACCCGAACCCGATCTTGCGGAGTCCGCGAGAGTGCGCCGCGAAAAGTTAAAAGAATTAGAAGCCGCGGGCAAAAACCCCTATGAAATCACCGTCTACGACAAAAAACATTCGGCGGCGGAGATTGTGAACGGCGGCGAAGAGTATCAAGGGAGAGCGGTTTCGATCGCGGGGAGGATTATTTCGCGCCGCATTATGGGCAAGGCAAGTTTTTGCCATATTCTGGACGGAAGCGGAACGATTCAAATCTATTTGAAAGCCGACGAATTAGGCGGCGTATACGACGAATTCAAAAAATGGGATATCGGCGATATCGTAGGCGTCAAGGGCGAGGTTTTCACGACGCATAAGGGCGAAATTTCCGTCAAAGTAAAGGAGATTGTCCTTCTTTCCAAGTCGCTTTTGCCGCTGCCCGAAAAGTATCACGGTTTGAAAGACCCCGATTTGAGGTACCGCCAAAGGTACGTCGACCTGATCGCGAATCCCGAAGTCAAAAACGTCTTTATCGCCAGAAGCAAAATAATCAAAGCGATCCGCGAATACTTAGACGGCGACGGCTATACCGAAGTCGAAACGCCCGTATTGAATACTATCGCGGGCGGCGCGGACGCGCGTCCGTTCGTAACGCACCACAATACGCTGGATATGCAAATGTACCTCAGGATCGCCCCCGAACTCTATTTGAAAAGACTTATCGTCGGCGGTTTCGAGAGGGTATACGAACTCGGACGGCTTTTCAGAAACGAGGGAATGAGCGTCCGGCACAATCCCGAATTTACGACCGTCGAACTGTACGCCGCCTATTCGGACTATAACGATATGATGACGACCGCGGAAAAGATGATGGAATATACCGCTTTAAAGGTTTTGGGAACGACCGAATTCACATATCAGGGTACGGAAATCAGTTTTAAGGCTCCGTGGCGGAGATATACGATGAAAGAAGCCGTAAAAAAATTCGCGGGCATAGACTGCGGCGCGGGACTCGAAAACCTCAAAAAAGCCGCCGCTAAGGCGGGGATCGACATAGGAAAAAACCCTACGGAAGGGGGAGTCATATACGCTCTTTTCGACGGGCTGGTCGAGGATAAACTCATTCAGCCGACGTTTATAACCGAATATCCCGTCGAGGTTTCGCCCCTTGCGAAAAAGAAAAAAACGGACGGAAGTATGACGGAAAGATTCGAGATTTTCGTCTACGGGAGGGAACTCGGAAACGCCTATTCGGAGTTGAACGACCCGATCGACCAAAAACAAAGGTTCGACGCCCAAATGAAAAAACGCGAAAACGGCGACGCGGAAGCGCAGCAGGCGGACGACGATTTCGTTACCGCGCTGGAATACGGAATGCCGCCGACGGGAGGAATGGGGATCGGAATCGATAGACTTGTTATGTTTTTGACGGACAGCGTTTCGATCCGCGACGTGCTGCTTTTCCCGACGATGAAACCCGTCAATAAATAATATTAAACGATACTAAACAATGCCAAATAACGCTAAAAATAATACTAAATAATACTAAGCAATGCCACAATAACGCTAAAATAACACTAAATAATATTAAAAATAATACTAAACGAGGCTAATTTCCGTCATAAAACAACCGTCTTTCGGCGTTTTTTCGGCGGAAATTAGCGCAAAAGCATTTTTTTGAATTGCAAGTATTTTAAAATGCGGCGGTAAAATTCTTTTTAAGCGGATAGAATATTCTCAGATTTAAGTATTTTAAAATTATGTTGAAAAACTCATTTAAGCCGATAAAAATATGAAACTAAAAACACCGATTTTGGATTGTATAAAAAAATATAAGGATTCTAATCCCGCGCGCTTTCATACGCCCGGGCATCAGGGTGTTTTCGGCTCGGAGATTTTTTTAAGCGCGGGATTCGACATAACGGAATTGCCTTTTTCAGACAACCTTTTATGTCCGTCTGGCGTGATCGCGGAGTCCGAAAGGCAGGCGGCGGAGTTTTACGGCTCGGAAGGAACGCTGTTTTTTACGAACGGAGCAACCTCCGCGATATTTGCGGCGGTCGCCGCCGCCGCGTCGCTAAAAGGCGGAAAAAAAATTCTTATCGGGAAAAATTGCCACAAATCGGTGTTTTCGGCGGCGGCGGTGTGCGGCTTGACGGCGGTTTTTTATGATACGGACGAGGACGGGAACGGCGGCTTTTTACCCGCGAAAGCGGAGGATATAGAGAGTGCTTTGAAAACCTGCGGATATTCCGATTTTCAAGATTTTAACGGAGAAAAAATAAGGGTTTTTTCACGCGCGAAAGCGGAAACGGAGAGAGTTTCGGAAGCATACGGATATTCGGATTTCCGAGATTTTGACGGAGAAAAAACAAGGGCTTTTTCACGCGCGAAAGCGGAAAATACGGAAAGAAATTTTACGGAAAATTCCGAAAAAATTCGCGGTATAGTACCGCCGTTTTTGGGATATAAAAAGCGGAAAGATAATCCCGATAAAACGACTTTGTTTTTTGACGGAAAAAGTGTAAATACGCCGTCCGTTACGGGGGACAGAGCGGAGGAAGTCAGAGCCGCCGAAAGAGGAATTTTTGACGGAAAAAGTGTGAATGCGCCGTCCGTTCCGGGGGACAGAGCGGAGGAAATCAGAGCCGCCGAAATAGGAATTTTTGACGGAATAAATGTGAATGCGCCGTCCGTTACGGGGGATAAATATGAGGAAGTTATAGCCGTAGTCGTAACTTCGCCGGACTATTTCGGACGTTGCGCCGACCTAAAAGAGATATACGCGCCGTTAAAAAAGCGAGGGATTTTGCTCATAGTTGACGGGGCGCACGGCGCGCATTTCGCCTTTTCTGAAACGCTTCCCGAACACCCCGTCAAAAACGCCGACTTTGTCGTCGACGGCTGCCACAAAACTATGCCCGTATATACGGGCGGCGCGCTTCTCCACTGCGGGAGCGTCGAGGCGCGGCTGCGAGGAGAATTTTTCCGTTCGGTTTTTCACAGCGCAAGCCCGCAATATTTGACGCTCGCGTCGATCGATTTCGCGATAGCGAAACTCGCGGAGGACGGAGAAAAAGCCTATGCGGAATTGTATCGCGGAACGGAAAAATTAAAGAATACGATAAAAAATTTCGGCTTTCGCGTTATGACGGAAAACGGCGGAAATATAGATGAAATTGATGAGGAAAACGCCGAAAACGCAAGTAAAATTGATAAGAAATGCCTTGAAAACGGCGTAAATATAGGTGAAATTGATGAGGAAAACGGCGTAAATATAAGTGGAATTAATGAGAAACGCGCCGAAAACGGCGTAAATATATGTGAAACAACAAATGAAAAACGCGGGATAAAAACGGATTTTTCAAGGTTGGTAATCGACTGTTCGCCGCGGCGCGGAGAGGAATTAAAGACCGCTTTGGAGAGGAAAAATATCTTTCCCGAAACGGCTTACGGCGGCTTTGTCGTCTTTATTTTATCTCCTTATAATATATCCGCTATCGACCGTTTGGAGAACGCTTTAAGGGAGATAAGTTCCGAAAAAAATTGGGAATTCAACCCAAAAAACGGGAAAAAAATAGGCGAAAAAAGCCTTGAAAATAGCGAAAAAACGCCCGGAAAAGCCCTTAAAAAGGGCGAAAAAACGCCTAAAAACGGCGAAAAAAAAGGTGAAAAAACGAATAAAAACGGCGAAAAAACGGGTGAAAAAGCCCTTAAAAATAGCGAAAAAACGGGTGAAAAAGCCCTTAAAAACGACGAAAAAACGAGTGAAAAAGCCCTTAAAAATAGCGAAAAAACGCCTAAAAACGGCGAAAAAATAGGTGAAAAAGTCCTTAAAAACGGCAAAAAAATAGGTGAAAAAGCCCTTAAAAATAGCGAAAAAACGCCCGGAAAAGCCCTTAAAAATAGCGAAAAAACGCCTAAAAACGGCGAAAAAACGGGTGAAAAAAACCTTAAAACGGGTGAAAAAACGTCTAAAAATGGTGAAAAAATAGGCAAAAAAAGCCTTAAAAATGGTGAAAAAACGCCTAAAAATAGCGAAAAAACGGGTGAAAAAGCCCTTAAAAATAGCGAAAAATCCCTTAAAAACGGCGAAAAAATATGGGAAAAAATCCCTATTTCTTCCGTGGAAAAATCTCAAAACGGCTTTTTATCATACTTTCAAGGGATAGATTTCGTAGGGTTGACGGACTGTCTTTTTAGAATTTCCGCGGCGGAGGTGGGCGTATATCCTCCCGGAATTCCGACGGTCGTAAAGGGTGATACGATAACTCCCGAAACGCTGGAATATTTGTTGAAAAATAAGGATAATTTGTTTGGTTTGACGGAGGGAAGAATCGCCGTATTCAAAAAATTTATTAGGATTGTTGGGAAAATAATGATAATAAGAGGTCGCCCCACCCCCGAACCCCTCCCACTGAGGGGACTATTCAAATAATTTATTCGGCTGGTTGGGAAAGTAAGGATGATTTATTCAGATTGACGGAGGGGAATATGAGGATAATTTATTTGGTTTGCCGGGAAATAAGGATAGTTTGTTTGGATTGACGGAGGGGAGAATCGCCGTATTCAAATAACTTTTTATAAGGAAACAGAAAAATGAAAGGAAAATTTATCGTATTCGAGGGCGGCGAACGTGTCGGAAAAAGCACCTGTCTGTCTATGTTGAGAGCCTATGCCGCCGAAAATCCTTCGGCAAAACCTTGCGTTTTTACGCGTGAGCCGGGCGGCGGCGAGATCGCCGAAAGGATCAGAGAAATTATTTTGGACGGGGACTATCTCGGCAAAATTTCTTATCATACGGAGGCTCTTTTGTATGCCGCGGCGCGCTGTCAGCATATCGACGAAACGATTCTGCCCGCTCTTAACGCGGGGAAAAACGTCGTTTGCGACAGATATATTCATTCGTCGTTCGCGTACCAAGGCTTCGCGCGCGGGCTTGGGTATGACTATATAAGGGAGATAAATTCGTACGCCGTAAAAAATTGTATGCCCGACGCGGTGATTTTTTTTGACCTGCCCCCGGACGCGGCGTTTAGCAGGGGAGGCGAAACCGACCGTATGGAAAATGAAAAAAAGGAATTTCATAGGGCGGTATACGAGGGCTTTGAGGAATTGAAAAAGCGTGAAAAAAACTTTTTTCCGATTGTTCCGAAGGGGATTGAGGAAACCTTTTTTGAGGTTTTGGTGAAGTTGAAAGGGATAGGTTTTTTTGATTAGGGATGTTTTTTTGCGCGCCTTTTTTTATTCCATTTGATTTATGTATTCGGATTTTAAAAAAATGCAATTTATTTGTCAATTTTATAAGTCAATCCGGAAAAACTATTGACTTTTTAAACTTTTTTGGGAGTTCTAAATCTGCGTGATAAAAAGTAATACCGGTCAAGCAAAATCATCACACAAACTTAGAACTATCACTTTTTTAGGATATACTATATATTACGGAGGACTTAAAATGAACGGAAATAATGCAAAGAAGTTAAACGAAAAACAAATTAATACGGAACTAAAAGCGAAAGCCGATAAAATATTTAAAGAAGCGGGTTTAACGGCGGAACAAGCCATTAATATATTTTTCGCGAAAGTAGCGGATAATAAATGTATACCTTTTGAAGTTATGCCGCAAGTAATAAGCGACGACTGCATTATTGAAAAACTAAAAGAGGCGGAAGAAAGCATAAAAAGCGGAGCGGAGTTATTAGACGGTTGGAAGGTATTGGAAAATCTGAGGGAAAAATACGGAACAAATTAATTTACCTTATATCCTAAAATTCACGCAAGAAGCAAAACAAGACTTAGACGATATTCCTAAATACATAAAATACACTTTATTTAATACAAAAGCCGCCGATGACTTAATTGATAACTTTGAAAAAGCATTTCAACGGATTTGTATATTTCCGCAAAGCGGATCCGCATATAAAAAACGAAAAGGATATCGAAAACTATTAGTAAATAATTTTTTAGCGTTATACAAGACGGATGACAAAATGAAAGAAATTACGGTTTACCGAATACTTTATGCCTATATGAATATCGAAAAACAATTAAAATAAAACATAAACAAGAGGAGAGTTAAACGCTCTCTTTTTTAAATGCAAAAAAATTATATGCCGATCGGAAAAAACTATTGATTTTTTGGGTTTTATGATTTATAATAATAGATGTAAATATGGGGAAGGTAAAAAATGCTGGTCAATACGGAACTTTACAGAGTTTTTTATACGGTGGCGAAGTGCGGCTCTTTGACGCGGGCGGCGCGCGAACTTTTTATTTCGCAGCCCGCCGTCAGTCAGGCGGTCAAACTGCTCGAAAAACAAATCGGCGGGACGCTTTTTATACGCACCGCAAAGGGTATGGATTTGACGTACGAGGGCGGGATTATTTTTGAATACATAGAAAAAGCGCAGGAACTTATCGACACCGCCGAACATAAATTTAAGCAGTTGAAAGATCTCGAATTCGGCTCTTTCACGATCGGCGCGAACGATACGCTGTGCAAAAACTATCTCTTGAAATACATTTGCGCGTTCAATAAACTGTATCCCGACGTTATAATCCGCATAAAAAACCGCACCACGGTCGATACGATCAATCTCTTGCGAAGCGGAAAAGCCGATATCGGCTTCGTCAACCTCCCCGCGGACGCGAAAGATATGGACGTTGCGGAATGCTTTAAAATTCACGATATATTCGTCGCGGATAAAAAAACCTTTGAAAGCGTGAAAGAACCGCCGGAATATCAGGGACTAAAAGAAATGCCGCTCATCGTAATCGAGAGGACGTCCACCACCAGAATGCTTTTGGACGAATATTTTGAAAGCCAAAAAATTACCCTGACTCCGTCCTTTGAACTTTCAAGCCACGAATTGGTCGTCGAGTTTGCAAAGGCGGGGCTGGGGATCGGCTGCGTCGTCAAAGAGTTTGTCGAGGAGGATATAAAAGAGGGAAGACTTTTTGAAATTCCGCTTAAAATACCCCTACCCGGACGGGGAATCGGTCTTATCACGCCGTCGGGCGCGCCGATCAAATTCGCGGCGAAAAGGTTCGTCGAGATGATAGGCGGAAAACAGAAAAAATAGGGGGATTCGGGTTTGTAATAAGGAAATTTTTCATAAGGTCGCCCCACCCCCGAACCCCTCCCACGGAGGGGAATAGCGGAGAGTAGAGGATTCGCCCCACCCCTTGCCCCTCCCACGGAGGGGAATATAAGGATAATGAGAGAAGTTTCGCCCCACCCCTTTGTCCCCTCCCACGGAGGGGAATATAAGGATAATTAGAAAAGGTTATATCATCTATGCGGAGAGGGGAATACGAACGGTATAGAGGTTTTTAAAAGCCGTTTTTCGGAGGATACGGATAGTTAAGAGGTTTTTAAAAGCCGTTTTTACGGGGGATAAGGATAATAAGAAAAGGTCGCCCCACCCCCGAACCCCTCCCACGGAGGGGAATAGCGGAGAGTAGAGGATTCGC
>JAISNN010000028.1 GCA_031276195.1 Clostridiales bacterium | reverse complement strand
TTAGATTCCGATTTAAACTAAGGAAAAACGGATATGGAAATTCCGCGAGCTTCGTACTTCAATTCGGTTATGATTTAGATTGCGGACGGACATTATATAAACTATTGAATTAGATCCCGATTTAAACTAAGGAAAAACGGATATGGGAATTCCGCGCGCTTCGTACTTCAATTCGGTTATGATTTAGATTGCGGACGGACATTATATAAACTATTGAATTAGATTCCGATTAAACAAGGAAAAATGAATATGAAAATTTTACACACCTCGGACTTCAATTTGGGAAAAAGATTTTTTAACCGCGACCGTTTCCCCGAAACAAAGGCGGTTCTTTCCGAACTTGTCAATATCGCCAACGAAAGAAAGCCCGACGTCGTTTTGATCGCCGGGAACGTATTCGGCGGCGCGGACGACGCGCCCCGTTTCCGCGAAGTTCTTTGCGACGCGCTATCGAAACTCGCCGCGGGCGGAAAACGCGCCGTCGTCTTGATCGGCGGAAAGAACGATTCGGCGGCGGAGTTGAAAGCCCTCGTCCATCTCGCGGACAAGCAGGGCATAACCGTCGTTTCCGACGTGAACTTTGTTCCGATAAAGTCTAATCCGCTGTTTTTGACGAAGGTTACCGCCGCCGGCAGAGGCTACGTCGAAATCGTCAACGAAAGCGGCGAGACCGCGCTTATTTCCGTCGTTCCGTATATCGGCGCGGAGAGCGGAGAAGACTTGAACGATAAAGCGGGGGGGCTTTTGAACGGCGCGCCGCAAGAGGCGAAAATCAAGATCGCCCTTCTTGCGAACGGACTTTTTGACTTTTCGGACGAAAAGCGGGAGGGCAAACTGCAAAAAAGCCTTTTCGATTCATATTCTTACGTCGCCTTGGGCGGCGCGGAAAACGGCAAAGACGGAAAGTTTTTCGCTTCGGGCGGGATTATGGATTATGATTTTTCGGAGACGCCTCCCTCGGTCATCTTTGCGGAATTAGACGCGGAGGGCTTAAAGTATGCGGAAAGCCTGCCGCTCGCTTCGGCGAAAAGGTCAAAAAACGTCATAGTTTCCGATTTCGACTTAGCGAAAGAGGAGTTGAAAAAATATAAAGACCGCTATACGCGTTTGTTCGTTTCGTCGGGCAAGCCCGTGCAAAGAGCGTCGTCCGCCGCGCTGCAAGAGGAATTTCCTCTGCTTGCGGGTATAGTTTTCAGCGGAGCGGCCGCCGTGTATTCGCCGCCCGGGTTCATAGACCCCCGCGACGGCAAAGTATTCGCGGCATATCTTGAAAAAATCGGCGCGGAGAGCGGACTTGCGGAAATTTTCGGAACGATAACGGAGGAGAGATAATGAAACCGATAAAATTAGAGTTTTCCGGACTGTTCAATTTCAGCGGCGGTCAAACCGTGGATTTCGGAGCGTTTCCGGATAACCGTCCCGTATATTTCTTCGGCGCAAGCGACGGCGGCAGGGATGCCGTCGCCGATATACTGCTGTACGCGCTTTTCGGAAAGACGGACGGCGGAGCGGCGGAGAGATTCGTCGTAAACAAAAAAACGGGAGCCGCGGGCTTGAAACTTTCGTTTTCGCACGGCGGCGAAAGTTATTATGTCGAAAGAGAATTCCGTGTCGTCAAGGGGAGCAAATTCGTATCCTCAGACGCGGTTTTCTATACCGTCCGCGGCGACGTGAAATATTTGACCGCGGAGGGCGCGGCCGTCGGCGCGGAAATTGAAAAAATCTTGGGGCGCGGCGTAAAAGAATATAAAAAGGCGGTGTTCATAGACGCTTCGGAGGCGGTTAAAACGCTCTCGTATACCGACGCGGCGCAAGCCGGATATTTCGGAAAGTTTTTCGGAATCGACCGCTTTAATTCGCGTATGGAAAGCAATTTCAATTCTCTGCTCTCCGAATTGAAAATCAAACGCGCGGCAATCGGCCGCGGCGCGTCCGCGAAAGAGATCGCGGAATTGAACGGCAAAAAGTCCGCGTTGACCGAAGAACTTGCCGTATTGAATAAAAAAATCGCCGAAAACGCCGAAAAAGCCGCGAAAATAAAGAATCTCGCCGCCCTTAAAGAAAGATTGGAAGAGTTGAATTCCAAAATCGACGGGTTGACCGCCGAAAAGGATAAATTCGCGGAGTTGGAGAGAAAAATCGAAATCTCCGACGCGGCGGCGAAAATCCTGCCCGCGTATAAGCGGCGCGAAAGCCTTATCAAGGAAAACGAGGAGTTTATAATAAAACGCGGCGAGGCGGCGTCCCGCGCCGCCGGAATAGACGCGGAAATCGAAGCGGCGGAAATCGAATCCGAAAAAATCGAGGCGGAATACGCCGCGCTTTTGACCGAATACGCCGAAAAAAGAGAAAAATTAAAGGAAGAAATCTTCAAAAACGCGGGGCAAGAGGGCGCGGACGGCAAAGCCGGCTTTTTGGAAATCCTCTCGAAGCGGAAGGCTCTCGGCGAAAGACTTTCAAAAATCCGCGAAGAATGCGCCGCCCTCGAAAAGAAAATCAAAGAATTGACCGTAGACCCCGAATTCGAGTTGGAAATGTCCAAAGCGAATTCTTTCGAAGGCGTTTTGAAAAGGCTCTTAAAGGAGAGATACTATCTCGAAAAAAAATCCGAGGAATTAGACGACAAAATCGACGCCGCCACGCTGAAAAGAGAAGACGCGTCCGCGAGAGTTTTGCAAATCGAAGAGAGGCTGGACGTTTTGGAGAGAGAGAGGCTTTCGCTTATCGGCGCGGGCGATATATATAAGGTGTTCACGAACGAACACGCGAAATATAACCGTCTCGCGCACAGCGTCGGCAAGGTAGACGTATATAACGACTGCATAAAACTCTTGACCAAGAAAAAACAGACGAACAACGGCGAAATCGAACGCGATACCAGAGAACTTGACCGCGCCGAAGCGACGCGGCTTAACGCGGAGAGAAATCTTTATAACGTCAACGCGAAAGCCGAAAACGCCCAAAGAGAGAGAGAAAAGGTCTCGAACGCAAACTATTTCGCGGGCATAGCGAACGCCGTCAGAATCGGCGAATTTTGTCCGATATGCAACAACGTGATGACCTATAAACAGCCCAAAACCCCTCTCGCCATCACGCCCGTCGATATGGAGATCAACAAACTCCGCGACGACAGAACGCGCGCCGAGGAAATTCTCGCCAACACCGCCGCCGTCATCGCGGGCTTGAATTCTAATATTTTGCATATGCGCAGGCTGAATCAAGACCTTAGCCGCGACGAAAGTTTTTATATCGACTGCATAAACGACATTTTGAAAGAGGAGGGCTTCGAGTCCGTGCAGGCTCTCTATGAGGCGTATATAATCCAAAAGGATAAATACGAAAGGTTAAAGGTCGTATACGACCGCGCGGGCGAAATCCTCTCCGAAACCGAAACCCAAAAAGACGAACTGAGAGAAGCCGAAAACGAAAGACGAAACGCCGACCGCGAGGTTTCGATATATTCCGAGCAGTATAACGAGAGAAAACACGCTCTAAGTCTCGTCGATACGGAATACGACAGGTCGCTCAAAAATTACGCGTCTTTAAATTCTCTCAGCGAATACGATACCCCGGAAAAAATTCTCGAACATATGGAAAAAATGGCGGAGGAAAGGCTGGAATGCGAAAAAGAATTAGAACGCAAAACGGAGAGTAAACGCGAACTCGAAAAATTGATCGCCGAATGCGACAATCTCGAAATCCTTCTCCTCCAAAAGGCGAAAGGAGAGGCGTACGCGGAGAATTCCGAAGGAGAACCGGACGCGGCGGAGGGCGGAACGGGCGAAAACGCCGTTGAAATTCCGGAATACGAGGAGCGCGCCGAACAAAAACGCGCCGAAGCCGCGGAATTGAAAAAACGTATAGCCGAAGCCGAAAGACAAAGGCAGTCCGCCGAAAACGAAATATACGGGCTGAACTATATCATAGCGGCGAACGAAAAACAGATCGCAAACCTCTCCGCCGACTATATCGACGGAACGGATATCGGCGAAATCGAGAGCGCGGAGGCTTTGGAGAATCTCGTTATGGGGTATTTCCTTAGAGAAGACAGCGTTCTCAGAGTCGGCGAATACAAAATCGCCTTGAACGAGTTGAACGGGGAACGCGATATAACCGCGTCGCTTATAGACGCCGCGGACGGCAAAGATTCAGCGGAGGCGGACGAATTGACCGCCGCGGAAAAACGTCTCGAAGAGGTCAAAAAAGAACTCTTGATCGTCGAATGTAAATTGGATTCGTCGACGGGAGAGGTCTTGGATGCGGACGCGGAGGATCTCGACGGGCAAATTTCCGCTATGTATAAGTTTAAAGACGCCGTGATAGGCGGAGAATACGCGGATTACGTAACGACGCTGAACGCGTCCGCCGCGCTTTCCGCCGCGAGCGCGATCGCGGAAACCGCCTCTGACGGCAGGTTCACGCTGGTTTACGACGGAGGGATAAGGGTCAAGGACAAACTGTTCGGAGATAAGTACAGAACGCTGAACACGCTTTGCGAACGCGAAAAATTAACGGTCGGGCTTTCGATCGCCGCCGCTCTCGCCGATATCGCCGGAAACGGCGGAGCGGAGGTTCTGTTTATCGGCGGGGTCGACGCTTTCGGAGCGGATTGCGCCGACGCGTTAAAAGCGGTCGCCGCGAAAATCGGAGAAAGCCGCGCCTTTGTCGGAATCTTGACGGGTAAGGAGATCGAAAACGCCGCGGGCGTAATCAAGATCGAATTGACGGAGGACGGGAGCGTTTTGACGGCGGTTAATTAGAGAGAGTATCCTTTGAAGCCGCTATTAAAATTCATATTCCGAAAAGTAATTAAGCAATCGGACTATATTGCGGAATTAAAAATATGAATACGGCTTTTATATATTGAGTATAACTAAAAATCAAGGATATGCTTCATAGATTAAGCGGAATTAAAAAAATAAAATGAATGGTTATGAGGCAATATGACCATTTGTTTTTTTAAAGGACGATATTATATGGCGAAAAATGCGAAAGGCGGCGAAAAAAACGCGGCAAATAATGTGAAAAACACCGAAAAAAACGCGGCAAATAATGCGCAAAATGCCGAAAAAAACGCGGTAAATAATGCGAAAAACATTGAGCAAAACGCGGTAAACAATACAAAGAATATCGAAAAAAACGCGCAAAACGGCGCGAAAAACACCGAAAAAAGCACACAAAACGGCGGTTTAAAAGGCGCGGAGGTACCGCATAGCCGGCTTTCTCTCGCGCAAAAGGGCGAGGCGGTTTTGAATTTTGAGGGGCGCGTTCCGATCATCGACAACGCGAAAGGCGTTATGATCGTCATAATGATGCTTTTGGGTTTCGGAATGATGAATATGTCCGCGGAGTCTTTTTTTAGTTCGCATTCGGTTTTGCCGGGCATCGCGTTGAGAGATTTGCTCACGCCCGCGCTGATGTTCACCGTCGCTATGTCGCTCGGCGGTTCTTTTAAAAGGCGCGCCGAAAAGTCGGGCGTCAAGGCGGCGAAAAAGCACGTTTTGGCGCGCGGCTTCGGATATATCGCCGTCGGACTGCTGATCAACGAGGTTATGTATCTCGTTATGAATATTCAATACGAAGGGGATTACCCCCGTCCTTCTATCTCTTGGGACATATTGCAGGCCGTCGGCGCGGCTCTTATAACCGCATCTTTCGCGATAAATTTGAAAAACAAACACAAAATATTTTTTATGCTCGGGCTTATCGCCTTTCCGATCGTTTTGACCTTGATTTTTCCGAGAGCGGTAAACGCGTATTTTTATTCCTCGTCCGTATTATCGTACGGCGTCGAGATGAAGTGGGGCGGCGTGTTTTCGTTTTTCGGGTTCGGGGCGATGCTGATAGCGTACGATATGCTGACGCGTTTGGCGTTCAAAAATATCAAAAAATTTATTATCGTCTATGCCTTGATTGTTGCCGCGGCGGTCGTCTGCGTTCTCATCACTCCGTCGAGAGAGGAGGTGAGCAACTTCGCGATAAACGGTCGAACGGCGGCAAATATGGTCGATTATATCGTCAACTATTCGGTCGAATACGCGGTGCAATTTTTGAAAAATCCGTTTATAGTAAACTTTATGACGCTCTCCGTCGGGTATCTTTTGGTCGGAACCGCCGTGGGAGGGGGAGCGGTTTTGATCGCCGTAACGCTGAACTATATCAATGACAAGGACTATTTCGTGTTCGCCGCGGTCGGACGGAATTCGCTTTTGATGTATTTGATTTTTACCCTTTTGAGCAGAGCGGTTACGTCGTTCGTCAATGCGCAAGCGCAACTAAACGGCACGTATTTTGTCGTTCCGTGGTATGTTTCGTTGATCGTTTCGATCGCGGCGACGGCGGTGATGTGCGCTCTCGCGGAGTTTTTGGACAGAAAGAAGATTTATTTTAAAATTTAACGGTATTTTAGCGGTTAGCGCGGGCGGTTATCGAATAGTTATCCCTAATCACCGATTACCGAACGCTAATAATGAACCGCCGACCGCCGAACGATAATAATACCATCAACAATCAATAACGGGGCTTATGAGAATAGGAATTTACGCTAACGCGAAAAGGGACAAAGACCTTGCTGCGACAAAAAAATTCATCGGAATGCTGAAAAAAGACGGCGTTGATTTTTTGGCCGCCGATTTTCCCGAACTGAACGGAGGAATTTACGCGTCGCGCGAGGATTTGGCGGAGCGGTGTTCGCTGATCGTCGTATTCGGGGGAGACGGAACGATTTTGAACGTCGTTTTGCCGGCGGCGGAAAAAGGAGTTCCTCTGCTCGGAATCAATACGGGCAATTTGGGATTTTTAACCGAAACCGACGCGAGTATGCTCGAAACCGCCGCCGCCGCGATCAAATCACGCGCCTACACGACGGAAAGCCGCTCGATGATCGAAGCGGAAATTATACGGCGGAGCGATACGGGAAACGACACGGAAGGACGCGGAAGCCGAAACAAAAACGGAGATAAAAAGGAAGCCGCGCTTGCTTGCGGAAAGGTAAATATAGGGCGGAATTTTGAGAATGCCGAAAAAGAAAGTTTCGGAAAGACGGGGGCAAATTCGGGGGATGGGAATGCCGCTCTTTGCGGAAAAGATAATGCGGAACGGAGTTTTGAGAATGACGGAAAAAGAATCGTTTATCCCGCTTTAAACGAGATTGTTTTAAAGGAAACCGCCTTTAAAATGGCGAGATTCAAGTTGTCCGTGGACGGTTTTTTGGTCGATAACTATCATTCCGACGGGGTTTTGGTCAGCACGCCCACAGGTTCGACGGCGTATTCGCTGTCCGTCGGAGGCCCGGTTTTGGCTCCGAACGTCGGCGCGTTCATTATAAATCCCGTCAACGCGCACTCTCTGCATAGCCGCCCGATCGTCGTTTCGGACGACAGTGTGATCGAGGTCGAAACGCCGACGGAAGGGGGATTGCGGTTGATCGCCGACGGAATATGCGCCGCCGAAGCGGGATGCGGGGAGATTATACGCATAAAAAAATCTCAGAATTCCGCCGTTTTTGCGAAAATAAGCGACGGGAGTTTTTATACAAGGTTGTTGCGTAAATTTAATTCTGCGAAATAAAGAAAGGGGTACGCGGCAATATCGCGGAGTAAAAAATCGATCGGATGAACGATATAATGAACGACAATTAAGAAATTCAAAAAACAAATAAGGCGTTGGGTTCGTCGAAATAAATTCAAAAAAAACGAACCGCGGAGGTTGAAATTCGGCTATGGCGAGAGCGGACAGGCAATCAAAAATTCTGGAAATTATCGCGGAAAATAATATCGATACGCAGGACGGGCTGACCGAACGCTTGAAGGCTTGCGGCTATGACGTTACGCAGGCGACGGTTTCACGCGACATAAAAGAACTTGGACTGGTCAAAACCGCCGCGCGGGACGGCTATAAATATGTGTCCCCCGTGCGGCAAGATCAAATCATAGGGCAAATCGGCGAGCAAAACGAAGGGTTGACCGCAAGACGCGCCGCGCTTTTTAAAGAGTCCGTCGTGGGGATCGACTGCGCGGAAAATATAATCGTCATAAAAACTATAAGCGGTTCGGCGAGTTCCGCCGCCGCGCTGATAGATTCGCTCAAAGAACCGTCGATATTAGGGTCGGTCGCGGGCGACGATACGATTTTTGTCGTCGTCAAGAGCGTCGGGGCGGCGAAAGGAGTCGCGGAATTGTTCGGGAATTTGTGCGGTTGATTTTGGAATTATAGTAAATAGCGCTGCGGAAAGTGTTAAAAAAAGTTGAGATAGAAAATGAAATTCCGCAATGCCGCCCCACCCCTTTGTCCCCTCCCACGGAGGGGAATGTGAGGATAGTGAGTAAAGTTTCGCCCCACCCCTTACCCCTCCCACGGAGGGGAATGCAAGGATAATTATGGGGAAAGCCGCTCTGCTCTTGGGGATTGTCGAATAAACGCTGTTTTGCCGGCTTGAAAAACGCGGTATAATACCGCGGAAAGTGTTAAAAAAAGTTGAGATAGAAAATGAAATTCCGCAATGCCGCCCCACCCCTTTTATCCCCTCCCACGGAGGGGAATGCAAGGATAGTGAGTAAAGTTTCGCCCCACCCCTTTTATCCCCTCCCACGGAGGGGAATGTAAGGATAGTGAGTAAAGTTTCGCCCCACCCCTTTGTCCCCTCCCACGGAGGGGAATGTGAGGATAGTGAGTAAAGTTTCGCCCCACCCCTTTGTCCCCTCCCACGGAGGGGAATGCAAGGATAATTAGGGGAAAAGCCGCTCTGCTCTTGGGGATTGTCGAATAAACGTTGTTTTGCCGGCTTGAAAAACGCGGTATAGTACCGCGGAAAGTGTTATAAAAAGTTGAGATAGAAAACGTTGTTTTGCCGGCTTGAAAAACGCGGTATAATACTGCGGAAAGTGTTAAAAAAAGTTGAGATAGAAAACGCTGTTTTGCCGGCTTGAAAAACGCGGTACAGTACCGCGGAAAGTGTTATAAAAAGTTGAGATAAAAAATGAAATTCCGCGATAGAAAATGAAAGTCCGTAACGGAAATGAAATCCGCGATAGAAAATGAAATTCCGTAACGGAAACGAAATCCGCGGTATAAAATAAAATTCCGCAGCGGAAATTTAAATTTGACGGTTAAAATAAAAACCGTAATTCAAAATAGAGGTATCGATATTCGTTATGATTAATTCTTTACATATTGAAAATATCGCGCTCATAAAAAAACTGTCCGTGGATTTTTCGGAGGGTTTGAACGTTTTGAGCGGCGAGACGGGAGCGGGAAAGTCGATTCTCATAGATTCGATAAATTTTATTCTCGGCGGACGCGCCGACAAAGCCTTGATACGTTACGGCGAGAACGCGGCGGCGGTCGAGGCGGTTTTTGATTATGACGAAAGCGATTCCGTCAAACAGTTTTTTGCGGACAACGGCATAGAGATCGAAAGCGGCGACAATATAATCTTGCGCCGCGTTATGACCGCCGAAAACAAAAACGAATGCCGCGTAAACGGCAGGCTGGTCAGTCTATCCGTCTTGAAAAATCTCACCGCGCTGCTCGCGGATATATACGGGCAGAACGAACATCAATCCCTCTTGAAACCTTCGTCGCATATCGCCGTCATAGACGGAATGAATAGGGAAATCGCCGGCTTAAAAGAGGAAACAAAGACGCTCTATACCGCGTATAAAGCGGTTTGCGCGGAGTTGGACGGCTTCGGAGATTTGAGTTACCGCGAGAGGAGAATCGACATTTTGGAATTCCAAATCGACGAAATCGAACGCGCAAACATCAAGGACGGCGAAGAAGAAGAGTTGAAAAAAGAACGCGCAAGGCTGTCGAATATGGGAAGGCTGACTTCCGCCGCCGCCGCCGCTTACGAACTTCTCGACGGGGATGAGATGAGCGCGTCTTATACCGTATCGGAAGCGGCGTCGAATTTTATCGCAGCGGGCGAATACGACGAAACCGCCGCCGAAATCGGCGAGACCTTGTCGGATATCCGTTCGCAGTTGAACGACGCGGTCCGCGACGCGAAAAAATTCCTCGACGGACTAAATTACGACGAAAGATACGCCGACGACGTGGAAAACCGCTTCGACGAAATCAGGCTGATAAAAAAGAAATACGGGGCGACGCCCGCCGCCGTCAAGGCGCATTTGGAAAAAGCGAGAGAGGAATACGACGCGCTGAAAGACTGCGAAAACGTTTTGGAAAGACTGAATAAGGAAAAAGAAAGAATATTCGGAGAGTACGTCAAGACCGCGGCGCGCCTGTCGGAGGCAAGGAGAAAAACCGCCGAAAAATTTGAGAACGATATAAAAAGAGAGTTGGCGGAATTGAGTATGGCGGGGACGACGTTTAAGGTGGAATTTTACGGCGTTCAACGCGAGAAAAAAGACGGTATAGTACCGCGCGAAAATATATTAAACGGCGAGAAAAAAGACGGCGAAAAATTGTGCGGAAACGCGGAAAATAATGCGAAAAAATACGGGATAGAAGCGCGGAAAACGACGGAAAATAACGGGAGAACAGACGGCGCGGAATCGCGTGAAAACGCCGGGAATAATACGGAAAAGGACGGCGCGGAGTTTCGCGCATACGTAGAAAAAAATATGAGAAAAGACGGCGTAGACTCGCTCGAATTTCTCATTTCGCCGAACGCGGGAGAACCGCTCAAACCATTTTCAAAAATCATCTCGGGGGGCGAGATGTCGCGCTTTATGCTCGCCTTGAAAAACCTCGTCAACGACGGAATTTCCGTTATGATATTCGACGAGATCGATACGGGAATCAGCGGCAAAGTCGCGGAAGTCGTCGCGCAAAAATTGAGCGATATATCGCGAGGCAGGCAGGTTCTCGCCGTTACGCACCTGCCCCAACTCGCAAGTTACGCCGATAAACATTTCTTGATCAGCAAGGGGACGGTCGGCGAAAAAACTTTGACGAACCTCGAAACGCTCTCGGACGAAAGATCGATCGAAGAGATCGCGCGCCTGTCGGGAGGATCGGATACGGGATTGGCTATCCCGCACGCGAGGAATATAAAAGAGAAAGCGGAGGACTATAAAAGACGGAAAGCGGAGGAGCGGAAGTCGGTGAAAAATTGAGAATTATAATAATTAAACTTTTAATCCGTATAATCCGTACGCCGTACGGATTAAATAAAAGCCGCCGAAATAACGCAAATTTTTTCGGCGGCTTTTGATTTTAAAGTGTTTTTTATTAAAAATGATATTTTTTTAGGTTCGGCATTCTTAGAAAGCGTTCGCTATCTCCGTAAAGATAATTCCGAAGAGCCGCCGCGCTTAGCGTCGGGATAGGATATGCCGCGTTCGGAAAACGATTATCCGAAGCCGCCCGCAATCTACGCGTTCGGCGAATATCCTTAGAAAGCGTTCGCTATCTCCGTAAAGATAATTCCGAGAGCCGCCGCGCCCGCGTCGGGATAGGATATGCTGCGTTCGCCGACGTAGGAGGCTCTGCCTCTCGACGCGACCATATTTTTTGTCGCTTCGCCGCCGGCCGCCGCCGCGTCCGCGCCTTTTTTGAGGAAAGTTTTCACGTCGTCGCCAGCCGCCGCGGATGCTTTCAGCGCGTCGACCGCGGGAACGAGAGCGTCGAGGAGTGTTTTGTCGCCGGGTTTCGCGCCGCCGCGTTTCATAATTCCGTCCGCCGCCGCGCCGAGGGTTTCGGCAAGTTCGGAGAGGGAAAGAGAGGTTTTTTCCGCGGCGTATCTTCCCGCCGCCTTAAAGCCGCCGCCCCAAATCGGACCGGATGCGCCGCCGCAATGTTCGGCGATCACGCCGCCGCACGACTTGATGAACGCGCCGATATCGCCTCTTTCGAGATTTGCCCATTCTTTTTTGAGTTCGCGGAAGCCTTTCGCGAGAGACATTCCGAAATCGCCGTCGCCGGCCGCGGAGTCAAGTTCGCAGAAGGGGACTTCGTTTTTTAGTATGACGTCGGTCATAACCGAGATGATTTTTTCAACGTCCGTAAGAGTAAAATTTGACATTTTTTGATAAACTCCTTGAAATATTATGTGTTTTGTTGTATTGTGCCGGGTGTTTTAATCAGCCGGAATTATTAGAATTTTTATGAATGTTTAGAATCCGTCGTTTTTTTGATTTGTTAATTACGTTTTTTAGTTTTTCAATGACATTTTTTTGATTTTTTAATGCGTTTTTTGATTTTCAATTACGTTTTTTAATTTGCCGATAACTTTTTTTACTTAAACGCGGGCGCTTTGGTCTCCGCGTCGAGATATTTTTTCAATTCGCCGTCGAGTTTCAAGAAAGTCAGCGACGCGCCCGCCATATCGATCGAAGTCATATAGTTTCCGACCAAAACTTTATAGACCTTGACCGCTTCGGGAAGGTATTTCGTCACGGAATTATAGAAAAGGTAGAGTTCTTGCAGGGGCGTCGCGCCGAAACCGTTGACCATAACGGCGATTTCCGCGCCGCCTGAAATTTTCAACTCCGCGAGCAATGCCGCCGTCATTTTTTCCGCCAAAACGTCGGCGGTTTGAACGGGCTGACGGGCGATGCCGGGTTCGCCGTGGATTCCCACGCCGTATTCGATTTCGTTATCTCCGATAGAAAAGGTCGGAGTACCCTTGGCGGGAACGGTGCAGGAGGTGAGGGCAAAACCGATACTTTTCACGTTGACGATAGTTTTTTCCGCAACCGCCTTGACTTCGGCGAGAGATTTTCCTTCCTCCGCCGCCGCGCCCGCGATCTTGTGGACAAAAACCGTCCCGGCGACTCCGCGCCGTCCTATCGTATAGAGGCTGTCCTTGACGGCGACGTCGTCGTTCACGTATACGCTGTCGACGTCGAGACCGTCGTCTTTCGCGTCCTCTTTCGCCGTGTCGAAATTCATACAGTCGCCGCTGTAATTTTTGACGATGAGGAGAGTTCCTTTTTTGGATTTTACGGATTTTATAGCGTTATAGACCTGCACCGACGAGGGGGAGGCGAATACGTCGCCGCAGACCGCCGCGTCGAGCATTCCGTAGCCGACGAAACCGGCGTGGGCGGGTTCGTGTCCGCTTCCGCCGCCGCTTATAAGGGTAACTTTATCGGGATTCAATTCCTTTCTTTTGACGACCTTATATTTCGGGAGAAATTCAAGACAAGGATTTGCCTTGACGATTCCCTCGCACATTTCGGGTACGAGAGTTTCGGGAGTGTTGATAAGTTTTTTCATATATAACCTCTTTTATTTATTTTTTTAGGCGGTATTTAAACCGCGGTATGCGGTGTTTAAGACGCGCGGATACATAAAGGAAAAAGCGTATTTTGATGCGGCGCGATATTACGAATCCGCGGCGAGCGCGCCGCGTATTTTAAACTATAAACGCGATTTGATTTCGCGGTACAGAACCGCGTGTTTTAAGATGAAAACGCAATTAATTCCGCGTTGAACGAAAGCGTGATTTAAGGCAAGCAAAAACGCGTAAGTTTTGACTTTTCATATGCGTTGATTGCGCTAATCAAGGGGCTTTAAATCCGCGCGCCGTTACTTACGGATAAAAAGTTTAAATTAGTATAATCGCGCACAAGAAAGGCAAAACCTACGTTTTTTGAAATCGAATTTAATTATTGTCCCAATTTGTCAGCCGCCAAAATCGCCGCCGCGACGTCCGCGGGCGTAACTTTGAAGGGCATATTGTGAATGGATTCTTCGGGGATGCACGCTTTTTCGGAGACGGCTTTCAAGACTTCGGGCGACAATTCCTTGATTCCGAAATCGGCAAGGCAGGTGGGCAGTCCGACAAGTTTGCAAAAGTCGATGACTTCCTCGATCTCGGCGGAGTCGGCGTTCTCCAAAACGAGTTGAACGATCGTTCCGAAGGCGACTTTTTCGCCGTGATAGAATTTATGCGCCTCTTCTACGACCGTGAAACCGTCGTGAACGGCGTGCGCCGCCGCGAGTCCGCCGCTCTCGAAGCCCAAGCCCGAAAGGAGGATATTCGCCTCGACGATGTTTTCAAGGGCTTTCGTAACCACCTTGCCTTCGCAGGCGAGTTTGGCTTTATAGCCGTCCTCTAAGAGGGTTTCGTAGCAGAGAGTCGCGAGCGCGAGCGCGCTTTTGGTTCCCACCGCGCCGCCGCATTGTCCGCCCGCGTTGACTTTGGCGTAAGACGCCGCGCAGGCGCGAGCCTCGAAATACGTCGAAAGAGCGTCGCCCATTCCCGAAACGAGAAAACGGACGGGGGCTTTCGCTATGACTTCGGTGTCGACGAGAACGATATTCGGATTCGATTTAAAATAGGCGTAGTCGTCGAACGATCCGTCCGTGTGATACAAAACGGCGGAGGAACTCGTGGGCGCGTCCGTCGCCGCGATCGTCGGAACGATGATGACGGGTTTTTGGCTGTTCGCGACGCATTTCGCGGTATCGATAGCCTTGCCGCCGCCGAGACCGACGATACATTCGCAGTCTTTTGACTTTGCCAAATCGCTAAGGCGCGCGACTTCCTCTCTCGAACATTCGCCGCCGAAGTTTCCGTAGAGCAGTTTGACGCCGAAAGTCTTTTCGGTCGCTTCTAACTTCGCGCCGACGCGGGCGATGTCGTCCTTATGACCGATGACGAGAGCCGTCTTGCCGAACAATTTGACGTAATTGCCGAGATTGGCGAGTTCTCCCTCGCCCTGAACAAACTTTGAAGGGGAAATGAAAGCTTTTCTCATAAAATAAAACACTCCTTTGTGTCGTTTAAAAATATTGAGGAACAAGAAAATATTGTAAAATATTCTTCCCGTCCAATATTTTAACACACATTCGTGCATTTTACAATACCTTTCCGAAAAATAATTCCTCAAATTTCATAATTTTTTGTAGGAAAGCGGAGGACGGAGGCGGTGGTTAGTAATTATTGAATAGCGATAGGTGATCGGCGGTTAGTGAATACGGCGTTAGTGATCGGCGGTTAGTAGCGGTAGTTATTGAATAGCGATCGGCGGTTAGCGGCGGTAGTTAGCGAATACGGCGTTAGTGGTCTGCGGTCGATGTGATAGCGGCGGCCGATATAGTTATTGAATAGCGGTTAGCGGACGGCGGACGGCGCAAATGATTAGCGGACGGTACAAATTATTAAAAGTTTTTGAAAAGGGGGCGGGGAAAAATCTTTTTTCAAAAAGTTTTTCACCGCATAAAACAAAAATAAAAATAAAAAAATATCAGAAGTTTTCAAAAACGTATTGACTTTACGGCGAATATACTATATAATATAAAAAGTTATTATGTAAACACAATATTTTCGCGGGTTTAAGACAACCATCTTTTTCGGAGGAACCGCATGAAAAAACTTGCATACGTTTTGATTTTTGTATTCGCCGCAGGCGTTTCGCTTTTGATGCTGCCGTATTTTAGGAACGCGGACAGCCCCGCTCAGCGATTTGTATACGCGAACGCCGCGGACAGTTTTGTTTCCGCGGATTTGACGGGTTTGAGCGGCTATACGGAAACGGACGCGGAAGGCAGGGTTATAAATTATGAGGTTTTAAACCAAGCGATGGTGCCTCTGACTTCCGGTTCGAGTTCGGCATACGTTACGACGGTTGTGAGTAACGGGGTCATAACGGGCTACCGCTTGAATTTAAATCCGTCGAAAAATTTTATTTTGGCGGAACATCTCGATTTTTACGGAAAAACTTTGACCGTTTCGGGTTTCGGAGCGGACAAGATCATAAACGGGAACGGATACGGAATCGGACGCGCAGTGTTTCAGCGCGCTTTCGTTGAAAAAAATGAGGGAACGATTAAACATTTGACTATTTTCGCCACTTGTTCGGTTACGGGCGGGTCTTTTGCGATCACGAACGAAGGAACGCTTCTCGGCGTTGAAAATTACGCGGCGGTTAGACCTTTCACGTTATATAACGCGAAAAGCGAGATTATAGATATGCAGGCGGGCGGCTTGGTTTTTGAAAATAACGGACTCGTTTCCGATTCGACTAACTACGCCGACGTCAAAGGACACGGAGGCATTTCGCTTTTGAATTCCGGGACGATAATAAGATGCGGCAATCAGGGCGTCGTTTCGGGCGCGTTCGGCGCGGCCGGCGGCATAACGGGAATCAATAACGGCACGATCGAGGATTGCGTCAACTACGCGCACGTAGACGGAAAGGCTCCGTCGGCGGGCGGAATCGCGGGAATTTCATACGGAAAAATTACGGACGTTCAAAACCGCGGAATGATAACGGGAAGTTCCGCTGCCGGCGGAATCGCGGGTTCTTTTAACGGCTTGATAGATAAGGCGGTCAACTTCGGATTGGTCAAGGCGGTCGCGGGCGCGGCCGGCGGAATCGCCGGCAAAACGGAGGAAGGAACGGACGGGGAAACCGCGGCAATTTCGGGCTGCCAAAACTTCGCGGTCGTCATAGGCGCGGGCGCGGCAAAAGGAATTCTCGGAAAGGGCGCGGCGGCGATCTCCGATACCGAAAACTACGGGAGACTGAACGGAAAAACGGAATTGACCGTTCAATTAGACGAGATTTTGGCGCAGTATAAAATCTTTATAGTCGGTATCGCGGGCGCGGCGGTTTTGGCGGGAATCATTTCGATTATCGCGGATCGCTACAACACGGTCAAAAACAGAAGACGGGAAATCGAAACGATTTTGTCTTACGCGGCGTGATTTTAATTTGATCGCTTTTTGAATTGCGCGGACGCCGGCGGAGCGTCCGAACCGAAAGCCGAAAAATACGTTTTTCGGTTTTTGTTATTTATATAGCGTAGATAATATCTACTATCCCACTTTCAAAATAAAGGACGGCTATGCGGTTATTTTTTAATTCGAGAAACGCGGCTTGCAAAAGACCTTTCGGAGCGGTTCGCGTCGGGAGAGCGGTGAATTTTAATTTCCCGTTCCGATTCGGCGGAACGGTGTACGGAGTCAGTCTGATCGTCAAGAAATATACGGGGGAAACCGTCAACGTTCCGCTTTATAAGACGGAAACGCTTGCGCGCGGAATCGGGAAAGGCGCGCTTGATTTTTGCGGAACGGATCCGGAGTATGCAGAAGCGGATTGTTTTGAGCGCGCCGCGAACGGGACTGAAAAGGGCGCGCTTGATTTTTCTAATGCGGTTTCCGGATCAAAAAGCGGAGGCAAAGCGGAGTTTTTAAAAGCCGCCGGAACGGAAGAAAACCGCGGTGAGATTTTGAACTATTCGACCGATTTAATTCTCGCGGAGGAGGGGATTTATTTTTATAGTTTCGAAGTCTATACCGAGGGGAAAACCTTTTTCGTCAAACGCGGAAAGGGCGGGAGGGCGGACTTTTCGGGGGGCGAATGGCAACTGACCGTCTATGATAAATATCCCGAAACGCCGCACCCTTTGGCAGGCGGAGTGATATATCATATCTTTGCCGACAGATTCAAAAAGGGCAAAACGGACGGGAAAACCGACGGGAACGCCGATGAATTGATAAGCGAAAAAACAGATGAAAATATCAAAAGACTGCAAAGCGGCGGAACGGATAAAAATACCGAAGTATTGAGGAACGGCGAAGTAAACGGGAATGCCGAAAGATTGCGAAACGGCGGAACGGATAAAAATGCCGAAGTATTGAGGAACGGCGAAGTAAACGGGAATGCCGAAGGATTGCAAAGCGGTGAAATTTCATACGAAAGCGCGGAATTCCGCGAAAAAAACGGCGTGTATACGGCGAAAAAAGTCATAGATTCAAAGAGAATTATGAAAGAATGGGACGATTTGCCCGCCGTCGCCGATCCCGACGGCGTGTTCCGCGCCAACGATTTTTTCGGAGGAAACGCCGAGGGCGTCGTCGAACGCCTCGACTATATCGCGAGTCTCGGCGTCAACGTCGTCTATCTCTCGCCGATTTTTGAGGCGGCGTCGAACCATAGGTACGATACGGGCGACTATTTCAAAATCGATCCCCTTTTCGGCGACGAAGCCGCCTTGAAAAAACTCGTCGCGGAAGCGGAAAAACGCGGAATGATAGTTATGATGGACGGGGTTTTTAACCATACGGGATCGGACAGCGTGTATTTTAATAAGGAGGGGCATTACGATTCCGTGGGCGCGTACCAAAGCCGCGATTCGGAATATTACGATTTTTACGAATTTACGAAATTCCCCGATAAATACCGCGCTTGGTGGGGGATCGAAGTCGTCCCCGCGCTCAATAAAGCCAACCCGAAGGTCAGAAAATTAGTGCGCGCGGCGGTGCGGAAATGGATCTCGTTCGGAATCAAGGGACTCAGGCTCGACGTCGCGGACGAACTGCCGAAAGATTATATTTTCGACATCGCAAGACTCGTAAAGACGTTAGCCCCCGACGCATACCTTTTGGGGGAGGTTTGGGAGGACGCGTCCACAAAGGTCAGTTACGGGACGATGCGTCCGTATCTGCTGGGGAGTCAACTCGATTCCGTTATGAATTATCCTTTTAAAGAGGCGATTTTGTCCTTTGTCAAGCATAACGACAAGGAGAGACTCGTCGAAACCGTGATGAGCATTTTGGAGAATTATCCCGCGTATTCGGCGTCGCTGCTTATGAATATAATCGATACGCACGACACCGTGAGGGCGTTGAATTTCTTTCTCGAAAGGGATTTTTCGGGATTTACAAAGGCGGAAAAGAGGGAATTGCTGGCGGAATATAAAAAAGCGGCGGTTTGCGCGCGCGGAGAGGGCGCGGCAGGCGATAAGGTTTTTGAGAATTCGGACGGGAACGCGGATTCTGCAAGCGATAAAGTTTTTGAGAATTCGGACGGGAATGCGGATTCTGCATACGGTAAAAAATCGAGAAAAGATATAGCAAAAAGTGATTCGGAATGCGCGGAGAATTTTGAAAATAATGCTTGCAATTTTGAAAACGATACCCGCGATCCGAGTGCGATCAGCCCGGCGGAGATCGCCGAAGCGGTGAAAAAACTCAAAATCGCCGCGTTGATTCAGTTTACATTGCCGGGAATTCCGTCGATATACTACGGCGGCGAGGTCGGGCTTTTGGGCTTCGAGGACCCTTTGAACCGCGCGCCCTATCCGTACGGATATGAAAATTTTGAACTTTTGGAGTTTTATAGGACGCTCGGCGGATTCCGTAAGGAATTCAAAAGCCGCCTTGCGGGGGAAAAAAGAGATAACGGCGATACCGAAAATAACAGAAAAGATATCGATAAGGAAAGCAAAACGAACGACAATAACGGCGGCGGCGGCAAGGATAGCGAAAGTCAAAATAACGGCAAAAACTATAACGATACCGATAACTATAACGCCCCGAATATCCGATTTATCGACGATCCGCACCTTTTGATCTATAAAATCGCGGAAGAAACAGCCGAAGTCGTTATAAATAATTCTAAAAAACCGAGAAATTTCAAAATTCCAACCGATTGCTTCGACTTCCTTAGCGGAAAACGATTTAAAAACGGGGAAAATATAGAAATAAAACAATCGGAATATCTCTTGTTGATTACGAACGCTTGACCGATTTTAAGTAAATAAAAAAATAAATACCGTCCGTTGACAAAATCGCAACGGGCGGTGTTTTTTTATGGAGAATTATTTTTTGATATAAAAACGGAACGTTTGACCGATTTTGAATAAATAAAAAAATAAATACCGTCCGTTAACAAAACCGCAACGGGCGGCGTTTTTTATAGAGAATTATTTTTTGATATAAAAACGGAACGTTTGACCGATTTTGAGTAAATAAAAAAATAAATACCGTCCGTTAACAAAACCGCAACGGGCGGTGTTTTTTATCGAAAAATATTTTTCAAATTTGTAGACGCGAAAAAGTGCGGTGTTTTCCGGCGGGAGGATATTCGTTTATTGCGGTGTTTTCCGGCGAGTGAGAATGTTTAAGTTATTATTTTTCGTCGGGTTCGGGTGGTTGTTTTTTGAGTTTTGGGCGGTGTTTGGCGGCGAGATGAGGCTCGTTTATTGCGGTGTTTGGCGGCGAGTGAGAAAGTTTAAGTTATTATTTTTCGTCGGGTTCGGGCGGTTGTTTTTTGAGTTTTACGGCGAGGTAACTCATAAGGTAGGTTGCGGACATAATGAGCAGGATTACAAAGAATATCGCCAACATTCCGAAACCGAAAATTTGCCACGCTTTTTTTAGTTCTTCGGGATTTGCGGCGAGGAGGAAAGAATATAATACGGAAAATATATTGTTTATAAGCATAACGGCGGCTCCTTTTTTTTGATTATCTTTATGGATTAAAAAGATTTTTTAAGTGTTTTTTATGCGGTATATATAAATTTTTCGGTGTTTTGTGTAATTTTGCAAGTGTTTTTTATTGGGAATTTAGTATAAATTTTGCAAGATTTTTTATGCGGCATATATAAATTTTTCGGTGTTTTGTGTAATTTTGCAAGCGTTTTTTATTGAGAATTTAGTTTAAATTTTCAAGACGATTTATATGGTGTATATAAATATTTTTTTTGTTATTGCGTTTTTGAGAGAGTTATTGCGGGCGCGTTGAGGTGTTTTTTAGCGGCGTATTATGCGGTTCCGCAGAGGTTTTTTATTGAGTGTCGAGTAATTTAGTAAGGGTTTTATTGAATATTATGTAATGTCAAAAGGGCTTTTTACTGCGTATTATGTGATTCCGCAACGGCTTTTCATGCGGCTTTTTGTCGCGTATTATGCGGTTTTGCAAAAAGGTTGCCGCGTCAAGCGAGGACAAAGGCGATTATCAATCCTCCGACGATCGCCGATGCGACTTGTCCCGAAACGTTTACGCCGACGGCGTGCATAAGGAGGAAGTTTGTCGGGTCTTCTTTCCGACCCATTTTATGCACGATTCTCGCGGACATCGGAAACGCCGAAATTCCCGCCGCGCCGATCATAGGATTGATTTTCTTTTTCAAAAAGAGGTTCATAACGTCCGCGAAAAGAATTCCGCCGATCGTGTCGAACACGAACGCCGCCAGCCCCAGCCCTATGATGAGCAAGGTTTTTATGTCGAGAAATTGAGTATAGCGCATAGTCGAGGCGATCGTGATTCCGAGGAGGAGGGTGATGAGATTGACCAATTCCTGCTGCGCGGTCTTTGACAACTGATCCAAAACGCCGCATTCCTTGATGAGGTTTCCGAACATCAAAAATCCTATCAAGGCGAGACTTTTTGGGGCGATGATGCCCGAAATTAAAATTACGGCGATGGGGAATAATATTTTTACGACTTTCGGAACGGGCTTGACTTTTTCGTCGTCCATTCTTATAAGCCGCTGTTTTTTGGTCGTAAAGAGTTTTATGACGGGCGGCTGAATGATCGGAACCAAAGCCATATACGAATACGCCACGACGACGATTTGGGGCAGATAGCCGCTTTTGAGCGCGTTCGCGACCAAAATGGAGGTAGGCCCGTCCGCCGCGCCGATTATGCCGATCGACGCCGCGTCGTTCAAGCCGAACTGACCCGTCGAAAGCGCGAGGAGGATCGTTATGAATATGCCCATTTGGGCGAAACCGCCGAGGAGCATAAGTTTCGGATTCGAGATGAGCGGCCCGAAATCGATCATCGCGCCGATTCCGATAAAGAGCAGTATAGGCATCGCCTCCGACGCTTCGATCCCGACCTCGAAAAGCCAGGTCAAAATCCCGGCGGGACCGTCCGCGTCTTGCGTAATGACGTTCGAGAAGGGCATATTGACCAGAATACAGCCGATTCCGATCGGGAGCAGCAACATAGGTTCCATATCGCGCTTGACAGCGAGATAGATGAGTATTATGCCGATAAGCCACATAACGGGCATTCCCCAGCCCTTTTCCGTAGTGAAAATCTCTTTAAATCCTTCAAAAAAAAGATTTAATATGTCCATTTGACACGCTCCTTGCAGAATTCTGTAATTTTATCGGTCGATTTTTTAACAATCGTCTAACAGTATAAAGATTTTATCGAAAAATGTCAAGAAAAAGCCGGTTAAAATTATAAAAAATGAGTTTAAATTTCAAATAAATTAAAGTATTGCCGTTGCCGGCGGCTTACGTAAAGAATCAAAAAATGAATTTAAATTTCGAATAAATTAAGGTATTCAAGGAATGGATACGCCGCGTAAAAAAATATGGGAAGCGGCGCGTTTTAACGAAGCGGAATTATTGAAAGTTTTTGAAAAAGGGCGAGTGGGGGGGGCAAAAAGTTTTTCCCGCGTATATAAAAAATAAAATAAAATAAAATATTAATCTTGCTATTAGTTTCTTTGTATGGTATACTTTATCATATGCCGTATCATATGCCGTCGAATATGACGGAGGACTTTAATCCGTGCTTCGTACGAATTAAAAGTTTAATCGGTATAATAAAATTCGGAGGGTTTAAGGTATGGAATACCGCAGATTTAATAATAATATTATTGCAAGAATCGATAAAGGCGAGGAAATCGTCGCTTGTTTGACCGAAATCGTCGAAAAAGAGGGGATTAAGTTGGGTTCGGTAGGCGCGGTAGGCGCGGTCGGTTATATGAAAGCGGGGCTTTTTGACCCCAAGAAAAAACAGTATTCTGTAAATATATTCGAGCGCGATATGGAAATCGTCTCTTTGACGGGGAATATAACGCGCAAAAACGGCGAACCGTATCTGCATATACATATCGCCGCTTCGGATATCGGGGGGCGCGTCGTCGGAGGACATCTAAACGAGGGGCGCGTCAGCCTGACCTGCGAGGCGGTTATATGTATTTTTGACGGAGAGGCGGGACGGGAATTTGACGAAGGAGTCGGATTGAACCTTTTGAAATTTGATTCTTAGTGAAAATAATTTAACGATTTTAATAAAAACGATTTTAAAAAAGCGTAAAGGCGCATAAAAAATATCGTTTTATAGGAAAATTCTCGACTTAAAAGGCAAAAAATCGTACGCGTATAAAAAAAGAGGAGATGAAAATATATTGAAACGAGATAAAATTTTTTTACGGCGGAACGAAAAACATACGTAAAAAAAAGCGCGGTAAGCCTTATTGCAGGCTGAGAGAGGTATATAAAAAAGCGTAAAGGCGGAGAAAAAATAGATAGCCGGGATGAAAATTTTTACATAAAAGTTGGAAATTCGCGCGATGAGCAAAAAAATGCCGAACAGTTCAGTTGAATTTTTGCCGCGAAAACCCCAAAAATGCGGGCAAAACCTAAAAATACGGAAATTTTGAGTTGAATTTCCGGCGCGGAAACCGAAAAAACGCGGGTAAAGCCGGAAAATACGGAAAATTCAGGTTGAAATTCCGATGCCGGCGGCCGAAAAAGCGGACGTAAGACCTAAAATATAACAAACGATATAAAATTTTCCGCCTAAACGGCAAAAAAACGGCGCATTCCGAAGGATATTCCGGGCGAAAAAGGGGAGGACGCGCGGCGCGCTCTTAAAACGGGGGCAAGATATAACAAATATATTAACTTATGTTATATTTTTGCGTGAAAACCGCGTCGTTTTATAAAAAAATCCGCTTTCAAAAATCCGCGGTACTACACCGCGTTTTTCGGACGCCGTTTGTGGCGCGGAACGCCTTAAAACCCTAAAAAACGGAAAAATCGAAAAATTTTTTTTAAAAACCGCGTTTTTTTGCTCAATTATGGTTGCAAAGTCGTGAAAAATGTATTACAATAAGGACGAAGAAGGTTCGGCTTGCGTAAGGTCGCCCTATCTTTCGAAAATAAAGCGGCATTAAACGGCGTTTTTTAAGCGGCGTGTATATATCAAAAATTTTAGGAGTAAATTTTTATTATGAAACAAAGAAAAATCTTAGCGATTGCCTTTATCGTTTTGGCGGTAATCGGATTTGCGTTCGAAATCGCCTTGCTGGCGCAAGAGACCGTCGACACGCTGACCTATTTCGGTCATATCGCGGTCTTGGTGAACATACTCGCCGACGTATGGCTGGCGGTGAGCGGCGTTTGTATTCTCGCCGGTTACGGCAAGGGCAAGGGTATTATGAAAGCCGTCGGAGCGAGAGTTCAAGGCGCGGTAACGACGTACCTCTTGGCGGTTTCCGTAATCTTTTGGATCTTGTTCGCGGCGGGAAGTCCCGCTTTCGTCAACAACAATTATATGGACGGTTTCATCGGCGCGGGGAATATTTTTAACAACGCCGTTATGCCTATCCTTATGCTCCTCGTGTGGATATTTTTCCCCGTCGACAAAAGACCTCTGGGAAAATATATGCCTTTCGCGTGGATTCTTCCCGTGTACGCGTATTTCGTAATATTGACGATCGTCGGTATGGCGAGCCAAAATTACGTCTACGGCTTTTTGAACCCCGCGTGGGCTTCGGAATTGACCGACGGCGTTTTCCAGGCTTTGCTCCTCGCCGTTTGTTTGGTTTTGGTTTTCGCTTTGGTTTTTTATGCCGCGGGCAGAACCGTCGTGCATTTGAGAAACCTCCAGCTTGCGGGCGCGAACCGTACCGCCACGCGCGAAACTATGCTTATCGACGACACGGCGTACGTTAAAGTCAAGAAGATCGGAGCGGATAAGGGTGAAAAGATCGTATCCGTAACGGAAGAAGCGGCCGCCGCCGCAAACGGCATATACATAATCAACAACCCCTCCGTAACCGAACTTTATTCCAAACCCGCTGAAAACGGCGACGCTTTTTCGCAACTTGTTATGGGCGCGGCTTATGAAAGCGGCGCGGGAGTTCAAAAGGATTACGAAACCGCTGCGGAATGGTACGCTAAGGCGGCCGAAAACGGCAGCCCCGAGGCGATAAACAACCTCGGCGTATGCTACGAAAACGGCAAAGGCGTTCCGCAAGATTACGCGAAAGCCGCCAAACTCTATAAAGAAGCGGCGCGGAAGGGCGACGCTAACGCCGAATATAACCTCGCGAACCTATATCATAAGGGCGCGGGCGTGGATCAAAATTACGTAAAAGCCGCGGAGTTATATCAAGCCGCCGCCGAAAAAGGACACGCTAAGGCGCAGAACAATATCGCCGACTGCTACGAAAACGGCTACGGAGTTTCCGCGGACGCCGCAAAGGCCGCCGAATGGAATAAAAAAGCCGCGGAACAAGGCAATGCCGCCGCCCTCAATCATTCGGGAATTACCTATGAAAACGCGGGCTATCCGCGCGATACGGTTTCCGATTTCACCGCGGGCGACTATCAAGCCGCCGCGGACAACGGCGACGCGGAAGCGCAGTTCTATACCGGTTTGGCATACGAAAAGGGCTTGGGCGTTCAAAAGGACGGCGTAACCGCCGCGCAATATTACTACGCCGCCGCCGAAGCCGGCAACGCCAAAGCGAAAAATAAACTCGGAAATTGCTACTATAACGGTCAAGGCGTTCCGCAAGACTACGAAAGAGCCGCCGCGCTCTATCAATCCGCCGCCGAAGCGGGCGACCCCAACGCGCTGTATAACCTCGGAAATTGCTACTACAACGGCTGGGGCGTGCCGCAGGACTATCAAAAAGCCGCGAGTCTGTATTCCGAAGCCGCCGCCGCCGGCAACGCGAAAGCGCGCAACAATCTCGCTAATTGCTACGAAAACGGCTTGGGCGTTCAAAAGGACGCCGCGAGCGCGGAATATTTATATGACGCCGCCGCGGAACAAGGGCAGGTCAACGCCGTCAACCGCTTGGGCATATGCTACGAAGCCGCCGGATATCCCGACGATCCGTGCGTGTCCGAAACCGCCGCCGCGGATTTGCAAAAGCGCGCGGAAAAAGGCTCTCCCGCCACTCAACTCCTTATGGGCGTAAGCCGCGAGACGGGTACGGGTGCGGTTCAAAATTACGCGGAAGCGGCAATTTGGTATGAAAAATCCGCGAACGGCGGAAACGCCGACGCGGCAAACAACTTAGCCGTCTTGACGCAGTACGGAAGAGGCGTTCCGCAAGACTACGAAAGAGCGGCCGCAATCTATCAAGCGGCGGCGGATGCCGGTAACGCGAACGCGCTGTATAACCTCGGAAATTGCTACTATAACGGCTGGGGAGTCCCGAAGGATTCGATAAAGGCCGCGAAACTCTATAAAAAAGCCGCGGAACAAGGACACGCCAAAGCGCAGAACAATCTCGCGTATCTCTACGAAACGGGCGACGGCGTACGCCAAAACCCGGACGAAGCCGCGAGACTCTACGAAGCGTCCGCCGCGCAAGGCAACGCATACGCCGAAAACCGCAAGGGACTTTGCCTTGAATCCGCCGAATATCCCGAAAGACCGTCCGTCGTTCCGTCGGAATACGCTACGGTTTCGGAGAGCGTAACCGCTCCCGGCATATCGGAATACGAAGCGCAAAGACAAGCCGACTTGAAAGCGGGCAAGGAAGCGATGAAAGCCGCCGAGGAAGCCGAACGCAAGTTGAAAAAAGAGGAAGAAGCCGCCGCCGAAAAAGCGGAGAGAGAGGCGTACGAGATCAAGAAACAAGAAGAGGAAGCCGCCGCCGAAAAAGCGAGAATCGCGGAGGAAGAAGCCGCCGCCGTCAAGGAGAGCGAGAGAGAATTTACGACGATCGAGAATCTTACCGTCATAAACAATACCGTCATAAACAACAATACGAAAACCGTCGAAGATACCGCGGTCAAGGAAGCCAAAGCGGACGACGAAGAGGACGAAAGTTCGGTCATCGGCGACGAGATCATCGAAGTTCCGGACGGCTATACCTATCAAGACGGCTGGTATTATATAAGCGAAACGGGCGAAAGAGTCGAAACTCCCATCGTGGGCGTGGGCGTGCGCGACGAATTCTACTTTAACCTGCCCGACGAATTGAAGCCCGAGTTTAGGAATTTGTTCGTAGACGGAACGAGGGTGCAGATCCCGAGGTTCCCGTCCTACGTTGTCGACGGCGACAACACGATGTTTTTCCGTTTGGTATTCACGTTCATAACGAGATACAGAAAGGTCATTTCGATCGCCTTGCTCGATAACCTCTACGAATATCTCCACAACAGATTCTCCGCGTCGCCCACCGCGATCAGCAAGATCAACGACAAGTTGATAAGAGTCTATTTTTCGAGGAGAAAAGAAGAGGGCGTCGAAGAAAAATGCGAGGCAAAATGCCGCGAGGATATCGATTTCTGCTTGAAAAACGTCCCGAACTACCCCGCGAATCTCTATTCGTATAAGCGTTTGGTTATGATTTTGGAGGCGACGGACAGATTGCAAGAGGCGAGAGCGTTGTGCGTGAACGCGCTGGATCTCGGACTTGTCGACGGAACAAAAGCGGGCTACGCCGGCAGAATCAAGAGAATCGACAAGAAACTCGCCGAGGAAGCAAATCAATAGTAGTATACGTCAATACGATTTTCTATCCGCAAATCCAGCGGCGTGGAAACAAATCAATGAGTATACGGATAATATAACGAAAATTTCAATATTTAAAAGACGAATTATACGGGAGGAAACTTTTTTACAAAAGGTTCCTCCCGTATTTTCTATCTTAATAATTTTCATCCAAAACAACCTAAAAGAACCTAAAACAACTTAAAACAACCTAAAACAATCTAAAACGATTAGTAAAAGTTTTTGAAAACAGATGCGGAAAAAAATCTTTTTTAAAAAAGTTTTTTCAGAACAACTATCAATGACTAACGAAACTACCGGAAATTCCCCTCCCGCGGAGGGGAATTTGTTTAAGCGTAGTTTTTGAACGTAAAGCGTAGTTTTGTATATTTTGAGAGTGAAACGGTATTAAATGAATTGACAAACGGGAGAGGATATTTTATTATTATTCGGAAAGATAAGAAAGCATAAGAGTTAGCGATATAGCAGAGAGAGAGAAAGTTATAAAAATTGATGATATAATACAGTAGTAAAATATGGGGATTTACGATATAAATTGTATAATATAGCGAGAAAGCATAAAAATTAATGACATAGCAGAGTGAGAAAGTATGAGAATCAATGATATAATAGAGATTGACATAATCGGTATAGGCTGCAACGCGGAGGGGGTGGCGCGGCACTGCGGTACGGTCGTGTTCGCGCCGTTTTGCGATCTTGGCGAGCGCGTCAGGGCGCGCGTTTCGTATGCCGGCAAGAGTTACGCCTTTGCCGAGGTCGAGGAGGTCATCGTCCGTTCGCCCTTTCGCGTCAAGCCGCCCTGTATACATTTCGGGCGGTGCGGCGGCTGCGACTGTCAGCATATCGCGTATGAAAGACAGGCGGAGCATAAGGAAAGGATCGTCAAGGAAACCTTATCCAAACTTATAGATATTTCGGGAATAAAATTTTTCGGCATTCAATGCGGCGAAAATAAGTTTTTTTATCGGAATAAACTGCAAATGCCCGTCGCGGCGGGGAATCTTACGCGCGGCGCGGACGGCAAAACGGGGAAAAACGGAAAATATTCGCCGGGAAACGGATTGGATAAAGAATTCGGGAACGAAAAGCGGTTGACGGAATTGTATGAAGGCGATTCGGTAAAGGGGAAAGATTTTTCGGGAAATAGATTGAGGGACGAAAAGCGGTTGACGGAATTATATAAAGGCGATTCGGGAAAAAAATTAAAAAACGAAAGACCGTTGATAGGCTTTTTTGAAAAGGATTCGCATAGGGTCGTGGACATAAAAAAATGCCTTCTGCACGGGGATTTCGCCGACAAAACAATCGCCGCCGTCCGCGAATACGCCGAGAAATTCGGCGTTTCGGCGTATGACGAAAGAACCGGGAAGGGCGTTTTGCGGCACGTCGCCGCGCGGAAAATAGGAGAGCATACCGCCGTCTTAATCGTCGTCAACGCGGACGGACTGCCCGCGCATAAGGAGTTGGCGGCGATCCTTTCAAGGGTTTTTTCGGACTTTTCGCTGCATATTTCGGTCAATAAAAAGAATACGAACGTCGTTTTGGGAGACAACGTAAAAACTCTCTACGGCAAACCTGCCGCGGAATATAACGCTTTCGGGATCAAAGCGGAGATTTCACCGCTGTCGTTTATGCAGGTGAACGATGAAGTCCGCGATATGATATACCGAAGAGTTTTGGATTTGATCGGGGAAAACGGGCCGGATACGGTATGCCGCGAGGGGGCGGATTCGGGCGTGAAAAATCGGCGCGGCACGGTCATCGACGCGTATTCGGGCGGCGGACTTTTGACCGCTATGCTGGCGCGAAACGCCAAAAAAGCCTACGGAATCGAAATCGTCGGGGACGCGGTTCGGGACGCGAACGCGCTCTTTGAACGGAACGGTATTAGAAATGCCGAAAATATCGAGGGCGACGCGGCGGAAGTCTTGCCGCGCCTGATCGAAAGGATAAAAAAAGAGGACGGAAACGGGGACGGCGTAACCGTCGTTCTGGATCCGCCGAGAAAGGGCTGCGCAAGGGCGGTTGTCGACGCGCTGAATACGTCCGAACCCGAAAAAATTATATATATTTCCTGCAATCCCGCCACGCTGGCAAGAGATTTGTCGCTTTTAAAGGAAAAGTATGATATAATATCCGTGTATCCTTACGATATGTTTCCGAATACAAAGCATATAGAATGCGTGGCGTCGCTGTCGAGAAAGGGAAAATAGAGGCGTGGACGCCGCGCCATCGGGAACGGGAATACAATCAAAAAAAAAGATAGAAATACAATCAAAAAATCGGAGATTTGATAGATGATAAACGAGAAACTGACGGAAATTATCGCTTCTTTGATATACCGTTCGTCCGTAGAGTTGCCGCCGGACGTTATGAGCGCGCTCGAAGGACTTGCGGCGCGTGAGGATTCGCCGCTCGCCGCGGAATTATACGGCTGTATTTTTGACAACCTCAAAAAGGCGAAAGAATTGAACCGCCCGATCTGTCAAGATACGGGGGCTTTGCAGTTTTTTTTGAAGGCGGGAACGAAATTTCCTTATCTTGACGACGTTGAGGATTCGATCAGAGAGGGCGTTATGCGCGCGACCGAACGCATTCCGCTCCGTCCGAACGTCGTCGAAAGTTTTTCGGAACGCAATACGGGCGGCAATGTAGGAACGCTTTCGCCGTGGATCGAATGGGAAATCGTCAAAAATAGTTCCGATTTGACCGTCGAGGTCTATATGGCGGGCGGCGGTTGTTCGCTCGCCGGACGGTCGAAAGTCTTGATGCCCTTGGAGGGGTACGCGGGGGCGGTGAAGTTCGTCTTCGATACTATCACCGAATGGGGAGTCAACGCCTGTCCGCCCCTTATCGTCGGAATCGGAATCGGAGCATGCGCGCCCACCGCGGCGATGCTCTCGAAAAAAGCCCTGCTGCGTCCGTTGGGAAGCGAAAATCCAAACCAAAAAGCCGCCGAAACCGAAAAAAGAATCAAAGACGGACTGAATTCGATCGGAATCGGACCGCTCGGAATGTCGGGGAAAGAGAGCGTTTTGGGAGTGAATGTCGAGTATGCCGCGCACCACCCCGCGACGCTTGCCGTCGGACTGAGCGTGGGGTGCTGGGCGACGAGAAGGGGGAAAATCACGGTCGGCGCGGACGGAAAAGACGGGATTGAGATTAAAGAATGTTAGCGGTGAACGAGGTGTCTCAATATTTAATGTCAAAGCGGAACGATAAGATGAAAACGACGGTCGGCGCGGACGGAAGGGGCGGGATTGAAGTTGAAAATTGTTAGGGGGAAACGAGGAAGGATAAAAAAACTGCGGCGTAATATTTAAAAATTTTCCGAAAACTCTTTTAAAAAAAAACTGCGGACAAACCAAAATACAATAGAAAAAAGAAAAGGCAAATCAATAGGGGTGAATTGTGAATCTTATACTAAACGTTAAAGCGAAACAATATAAAAACCAAATTAAGGTCTTTATTGACGGCAAACGTATCGCGTATAAAGTTAAAGCCGGAGTTTGCGTTGCCGGCAAGGAACTTGAAAAAGGAAAACATTCGATAAGAATTGAACGTGAATTTAGTTGTGATTCAAAATTTTGGTGGTTATTCGCTATCATTATGGGATTAATTACGATGATAGAGGCAAATGCCCCTGATTATGAAAAAGGCAAGGTCTTGACAAACGCGATATTCGAGGGGGAATTGCAGATAGACGGAGATAAAACTTTAAATTTATCCCTCACGGATAATCGCGCGAACGCTTACGCTTATACCGATTCGCAGTTGATCGCAACGAGAAATATTATAGCGGACGACTTGATTATGACAAAACGGCGAAACGCGTCGAGACGGATATTTATTTTTTCGATGTTTTTCGCTTTAGCTTGCGTGGTGTTGTATTTTTACTTTACGGGTAAATAGAAGGATAAAAAACAAAAAACCGAGGCGTAATATTTAAAAATTTTCCGAATAAAGTCCGAAAAAATTTTGAATAAATAAACGCGAAAAATTCCGAAAGAATAACCATGAAAAAATTCCGAAGGGAGTCCGAATAAATAAAAACGAAAAATTCCGAAAGAATAAACGCGAAAAAATTCCGAAGGGAGTCCGAAGCAATAAATACAAAAAAATTCCGGAAGAAGTCCGGAAAAATTAATACGTAAAAAAATAAAAAGAAAGCCCTGATAAATAAACGGGGAAAAAATAAAAAGGAAGTCCGAAAAAAATATGAAAAAAATATTGACGACGCCGATTAGCGGCGGTGATATAAAGGATTTGAGAATCGGCGACATAGTGTATTTGACCGGGATCGCCGCTACGGCGCGCGACGACGGACATAGGCGCGTCGCGGAGGGCGGCCGTCTGCCCGAATTTCCGTTGAAGGGTTCCGCCGTGATGCACGTCGGTCCGATCGTTTCGGGAAGCCGTGAGGAGGGCTTTAAGGTCGTCGCCGCGGGTCCGACCACCAGCCGCCGTATGGAGCGTTACGAGAGGGAGTTTATTGAAAAAACGGGCGTTAAACTCGTCGTCGGAAAGGGGGGTATGGGCGCGAAAACCGACGCCGCTTGTAAGGATTTGGGAGCGGTCTACTGCGTCTTTCCCGGAGGATGCGCCGTAACCGCCGCCGCCGCCGTCGAAGAGGTCTTGGGAGTCGAATGGGAAGATTTCGGAATGCCCGAGGCGTTTTGGATTTTTAAAGTCAAGGAGTTCGGGCCGCTGATCGTTTCAATCGACACGGAAGGGAATAATCTTTCCGAAAGAAATAAGGCGGAATTCGAGAGGAAAAAAGAGAGGGCGTTCGGGGAGATTGAAAAACACGTGAACTTTTCGCATAAGTGAGAGAGGAGCGGAAGGGAACAATCTTTCCGAAAGAAATAAGGCGGAATTCGAGAGGAAAAAACGGGCGTTAAACTCGTCGTCGGAAAGGGGGAGTAACCGGCGTTAAAAAAAATGCAAAATTTCCGACTAATTTTTATAAATGTATTGAGATTGTTCCGAATATGTGATATAATAGACTTGTTTTTAAAACAAGTCTATTTTTCTGCACGTTAAACTTTTGTCAGGGGGCAGGGGAAAGCGATTAGGGGTCGGTTGACAGTAGTTAGCGGCGGTATTTTAGACGGTAAAGGTGATATGGATATATATTCACAACTGCCAAGCGCCGATCGCCAAATAAGCGCGTACACTAACCGCTAAATAAAATTCCGATATATACCAACTTCTGAATAAAATTCCGGAGAGTGTTGACAAATGGATATATTTATGATATAATAGTATAAAATAAGTTCTCTGAGGTGCTATTATGTTAGAATGTAAAAATTGCAAGTCGGTAAAGGTGGTAAAAAGCGGAAAGGCTCGTGGGAAACAGCGGTACAAATGCAAGGAGTGCGGCTATAATTTTGTGATCGGAGACGGTCGCACAAACGAAAAGATACAAGCGTTGAAGGCCTTGTGTGTGTTGCTGTATTCGCTCGGGAAAGGCTCTTACAATATGATGGGCAAGTTGTTTAGACGCGACCGCTCGTTGATTTACAAGTGGATTCGAGAAGCGGGGTTAAACGCGGCTGAACCGTCGATTGACGGGGAAATCACCCAAATTGAGTTTGACGAAATGTGGCATTATATACAGTCAAAAAAACGAAACTTTGGCTCATCAAAGCCTTTGACCGCCGCAGCGGGAGAACTATCGCCTGGGTTCTCGGTGGTCGTGATAGCGCAACATTCAGACGACTCTACGACAAGGTGAAGCACTTGACAAATTGCACATTCTACACCGATAATTGGGAGGCTTTCGCCGAGGTTTTGCCGCCGGAACGTCATATTATCGGGAAGAGCGGCACTTTGGCGATTGAGCGAAACAACAGCAACACGCGGCATCACTTGGGTAGGTTCACGCGCCGTACAAAAGTTGTTTCTAAAAGCCGCACTATGGTGGATTTGACAATTAGGTTGTGGAGCGCCTTGACGCAACCTGAAGTCTTTGAAAAATGGCAAAGTCAAATGTTGTATCTCTTTAGGTGAACACTCTCCAAAATTTTACCTTTCACGTCAATGATGACAGGAAACAAAAACAACGCATTTCCCCCCGTTTTTCTTATTATCCACATATTCCCCTCCGTGTGGCGACCGTTTTGGAACTTCCCCTCTGCGGGACGGCATTATGAAAAAACCTTTCACTATCAAAAAAACTTCTCTCTTAAAAACAAGAGAGAAGTTTTTTTGTTTTTTTTCTTAATTTTTTTAGAAAATCTCAAACGCCGCTTATTCATTCCACGGTGTCGGAACTTTGACTCCGTCCGCGTCTTCATAATGCCAATAATTCCCGCTCTTTTCCGCACCAGAATACCAATACACGGGATGGTTACTAATATTCCAACTCGAATTCCAACCATCGTCGGGCAAACTCCCCGCTTTCGCATAAATTGTAAGGTCGCCGCAACCCTCGAACGCCCTATATCCGATAATCGTTACCTTTTCGGGAATTATGATTTGCGTCAATTTATCACAAAACGCGAACGCCCCGTCGCCGATCGTCGTCAAGTTATCGGGAAAACTGATTTCTCGCAAGTTAGGGCAATGACTGAACGCATATCCGCCGATCGTCGTCAAGTTGTCGGGAAGGTCGATTTTGGTCAAGTTAGGGCAATGGCTGAACGCACTCGCTCCGATCGCCGCCAAGTTGTCCGGAAGATCGATTTCAAACAAACCGCAATTGTAGAATGCGGCATACCCAATCGTTGTCAAACCAAGGTGGAAATTGATTTCCGTTAAACTAATGCAATCCTCGAACGCATAATCCGCGATCGATGTTACACTGCTCGGGATTGTAAAGCGGCTCGCCGTCTTTCCCTGCGGATAGTATATTAGATCGGTTTGTGTTTTGTTATACAAAACACCGTCCTCGTCGGACATATACGCTTCGTTGTCCGCGCTGACATTAATGCTCGCCAAACTATAGCACCTCTCGAACATACTTTGATCGACATATGTCAAGCCGCCGGGAAAATCGATTCTATTTAAACTCTCGCAACGATCGAACGCCCAATCCCCGATCGTCGTCAAGTTAGTTTTTGAAAAATCGATTTCCGTCAAACTCTTGCAAGAATAGAACGCATCCTCCCCGATCGTCGTCAAGTTAGTATTCGAAAAATCGATTTCCGTCAAACTCTTGCAGGAATAGAACGCGCTATCACCGATAGACGTTAAACTATCGGGAAGATTGATTTCCGTTAATCCATAACACTCATAGAACGCACCATACCCGATAGACGTTACGCCGTTCGGAATTTTGACGGACATAATATGTTCTTGACATTCAAATCCGTAGTCCGCTATCCTCACCGTCTTTTGCCCCTTGTATATCGCGGGAATTATCACTTCCGAATCGACCGCGTCTCCGTAAGCGACTTCCCAACCGTCGTCTGTCGGCATATACTCCAATCCCTCGGTAAACCTTCCTTGAATTCCCGCCATTTCCGCAAGCGCGTTATTATATACCTCATTGATTCCGGCGGCGTTATCTCCCGCCTCGTCTATCGCGGCTAATCCGTTCGCAAGCGCGTCGTTTAACAATGCAAAATTTTCTTCGTCATATCCGTTATCATTGACAATTTCCTTATACTTGCTTCCCAAAAGCGTCTTAAACGCCGCTCTCAAAAGTTCCGGCGTTTCCGTGTCGATCTCGATCCATTTCGCGGTCAATATAAAGTTTCCGTTCGCCGATCCGCCCTCGAACAGCGTTCCGCCCTCGTATACCCAGCCGGCAAATTCATAGCCGTCCTTTGTCGGTTCAACTTCGGGAAAGGTTACCTCTCCGCCCTTTTTGACCGTCGTTTCGTAATGCGTTTCGCCGTCAACTACAAACACAACGGCGTATACTTCCTCTTTTTCTTCCTCTTTTCCGAAATATCTTTCCGCAAACACCCCCGAAGTCAACGCTACCGCCGCCAAAAGAATCAGCCCGAAAAAGGTTATAAATCCCTTTCCGTTTTTACCTCCGTTCTTTTCTCTTACGGGCTTTTCTTTTTTTTCCTTTACGGACTTTTCCTTGACCGGATTTCCGGCAGCGGCAACGATTTCCGTATGAGTTTCCGCGGTTTTTTTCGCCCCGGCTTTTGGTACGCTGTCCTTTTTCGGCGTGATTTTCGGCGGCGGACAGGACGACGGCTCGGGTTTCGTATAGATGAAACCGCACGCGATAAGCGTGCTCGCGCACGCATTTTGAGCGGCATTATACGCCGCCCGTTTACCTTGAATTTGTTGATCTGACATAACTTGAATCCTCCCTAATTTATTTTATTTTTTTAAATTTTTACCCTTTTTTAAGCAACGCGAAAACAACCTCTCCCGCCTATGAAAAATTGTTTTTTATATGTTTCCGCTCTATTTTTACCGCCTTTTTTTGAAAACGGCAAAAAAAGACAGCATACGCCTTGAAAATCAAACGATTTCAAGGCGTATGCAGCCGTTTTAAGATTTTTTATAAAATTTCTTTACAACCGGGGAATAGCCGTTTAAGCGGCTGAAACACCGCTTCTCCCCATATAACATATACTATAACGTCTGCCGCAACGTCCGCTATATTTTCATTAAAATCTTTTCCCAAATTTTTCATGGTTTTATTATACCACAACTTTGACTCTTTGTAAACCGTTTGCAAATAGAAAAATTAAAAAATTTTTTAATTTTTTGGAAAATAATTAAAAATAGTTTAGAAATAAAAAATACGGGAGAAAACTTTTAATAATAAAAATTTTGATTCTCTCCCGCGTTCGGATTCAAACAAATCATTTTTTTAAAAAAAACATTCCGGTTCCCGAAACCTACCGGATTTTTATATGCGCCTCTCTCAACTGCTCCTCCGTAACCGTTCCGGGCGCGCCCAAGAGCAAATCCTGCGCGTTGCTGTTCATCGGAAACGCCACGACCTCTCTTATATTTTCGTTTCCGGTCAAGATCATAACGATCCGATCAAGTCCGGGCGCCATTCCCGCGTGCGGCGGCGCGCCGTATTGAAAGGCGTTATAGAGCGCGGAAAATTTCTTTTCGATATCCTCTTTCGTATAGCCCGCCAATTCGAACGCTTTGAGCATAACGTCGGGTCTGTGGTTTCTCACCGCGCCCGACGAGAGTTCTATTCCGTCGCACACGATATCGTATTGAAAGGCTTTGATATCGAGAGGATTTTGATTTAAAAGCGCGTCCGCGCCTCCTTGCGGCATTGAGAACGGGTTATGCAGAAAGTCGAGTTTTCCGCTTTCCTCATCGATTCCGTACATAGGAAAGTCCGTAACGAAACAAAGTTCGTGCCGTGAAAAATCGGTCAGTTTGAGCCGTTTGCCGAGTTCCGTTCTGATCTGGCCCGCGAGTTTATCGACGGCGTCCGGTTTGTCGGAGATAAAAAACAGCACGTCGTTTTCCTTTAATTTCAATTTGTTTTTCAATTCTTTCAGTTTTTCCTCCGAGAGAAATTTCACTATCGGACCTTTGTATTCAAAGCCGCCGCAAACCGAAATATACCCCAGCCCTTTCATACCGATTCCCGTCGCGAATGACAGCATATTTTCAAAAAAAGACTTGGGCATTTTGACGCAATCCGGCGTTACTATACCGCGGACGGGGCGTCCTTTGAAGGGCGCGAAATCGACGTCCGAAAAGAATTCCGACAGGTCGTCTATGACGAGAGGATTTCTGAGATCGGGCTTATCGCTTCCGTATTTTTTCATCGCCGAAGCGTAGGGAATTTTTTTGAACGGAGGTTTCGAGACTTTTTTTTCGGAGAATTTTGAAAATACGGAATACAGCAGTTTTTCCGCGACCTTAAACACGTCTTCTTGCGCCGCGAACGCCATCTCGAAGTCGACTTGATAGAATTCGCCGGGCGATCTGTCCGCTCTCGCGTCCTCGTCGCGGAAGCAAGGCGCGATCTGAAAATACTTATCGAAACCCGACGTCATCAAAAGTTGTTTAAAGATTTGCGGAGCCTGGGGCAGGGCGTAAAACATACCTTTGTGTTTCCTGCTGGGGACGAGATAATCCCTCGCGCCCTCGGGCGACGAACTTGTCAAAACGGGAGTCTGTATCTCTAAAAAACCCATACTTTCCATTTTTTTTCTGATAAAAGAAGTAACTTTCGACCGGATTTCTATGTCGCGGTGCAGTTTCGGATTTCTCAAATCCAAAAAGCGGTATTTCAATCTCACCGCCTCGCTAACCTCTCTGGATTCCGAGATTTCGAAGGGCAGATTTCTCAGCGAAACGCTTAAAACCTCATATTTTTCGACTTTCAATTCGACCGTTCCCGTGGGGATTTTGGGGTTTACGGTGTCCGGTTCGCGCTTACCGACCGCGCCGAAGACGGATATGACGCTCTCGCGTCCCGCGTATTTCAAGATTCCGTCGTCGTTTAGGACGATTTGCGTAACGCCGTAGTGGTCGCGCAAATCGATAAACAAAACGCCGCCGTGATCGCGAACCGTGTCGATCCAGCCGGCAAGCCCGACGGTTTTTCCGACGTGTTTTTCTCTCAACTCTCCGCAATTATGTGTTCTGTACATTTTTTTCACCTCTTTCCCGTTTTTTTACCGTATTTCTTTTTTTATTTTTTGACGTTTTTTTATTTTTAATATTTTTTGTTTTTTATTTATGCTTTTACCGAACGCTTTATTTCTATTTTTTCTATTTGCCTTTATTTTGTTTATATTTTGTTTCTTTGTATTTCTTTTTTTACGCTTTATTTACGTCTTTTATTTTTAAAATTCTTATTTTATTTAACGCTTCTATACCGCTTCAAATTCCGTTTTATTGACGTTTCTATACCGCTTTAAATTCCGTTTTATTGACGCTTCTATACTGCTTCAAATTCTTGTTTTAATCACGCTTCTATATCTTTTTTTACCCTTGTTTTATTCAATATTTAATGTCTTTTTCAACGTTCGTTTTCCGCATCTTTGACGCTTTTATACCGTTTCAAATTCTTGTTTTACTCTCTCTTCTATATCTTTTTAATTCGGCGATTCTAATCGGAATTCAAAACCCTTTCCAATTCGGCGCGGATAGTTGCCGCCAACGCTCCCCCTTTCAGTTCTCTCGCGCACTGTCCCATAAAATACGACAAGACTTTCGCGTCGCCGTTTTTATACTGCGCCGCCGCTTTCGGATTGTTTTCCACGACTTTTTTTACGACGGAGGCGACCAGCCCCGAATCCTCTTTTATGATGAGATTTTCGCGTTTTAAAACCCCGTCTAAGGGCATTTTTTCAAGCAGCATACATCTTATCGCCGTCTTCAAGCCCGCGCCGCTGATTTCGTTTTTTTCGGCGAGTTTCAACGCTTTCGCTAACTCTTCCGCGCTCATATCTATGTCCCCGTTTTCCTCCGCCGGATTATAATGCCTCAAAATCTCGCCTTTGACCGCGTTCGCCGCGGCAACGGGATTCGCGCCCGCAAAAACCGCGCCGTCGAAGAGATCTGAAACCGCCTTATTTTCCAAAATCACGTCCGCGTCTGCGGCGGAGATTCCGAGATTTAAATACCTTAAAAATCTTTTTTGCGGCGGTTCGGGGATTTCCGCCAAGACGCGTTCTATATCGCGGTCTGTGATGACGAGCGGACGTATGTCGGGGTCCGGAAAATAGCGGTAGTCGTGCGCGTCCTCTTTCGAGCGCATCGAAAAGGTTTCCCCCGAATTTTCGTCGTATCTCCGCGTTTCTTGGATAACTCTGCCGCCTCCGTTAAGAACTTCGGCTTGACGTTCCGCTTCGAATTCTATGGCTTTTTTGACGAATTTAAAACTGTTTAAGTTTTTTATTTCCGTGCGCGTGCCGTATACTCCGCTTCCTTCGGGCATAACGGATATATTCGCGTCCACTCTGAGGCTTCCGCGCTCCATTTTTCCGTCGGACACGCCCGCGTAGACTAAGGTACGCCTGACCTTTTCGACGAATTCGGCGGCGTCTTCCGCGGAACGCAAGTCGGGTTCGGTAACGATTTCGATGAGCGGCACGCCCGCTCTGTTATAGTCGACGAGGGTATTTCCGCGTGTGTGGACGAGTTTGCCGGCGTCCTCCTCCAAGTGGATTCTGTTCAGGCGAATGAATCTTCCGCCGCGCGCTTCTATACCGCCGCCGACGCAGATCGGCGCGTATAACTGCGAGATTTGGTATGCCTTCGCGAGATCGGGATAGAAGTAGTTTTTCCTGTCCCAGCGCGTATTTTTCGTGATCGCGCAGCCGAACGACAGCCCGGCGGCGATCGCGAGTTCGACCGCCCTTTTGTTGAGGACGGGGAGCGCGCCGGGCATACCCGTGCATACGGGGCAGCAGTTTCCGTTTACGCGGCTTCCGAACGAATTTTGACAGCCGCAAAAAACCTTCGTTTTCGTAAGGAGTTCGGCGTGAATTTCAAGACCTATGACGGTTGTGTATTTCATATCGGTTTTCTCCGTTTTTTCAGCGGTACAAAAAACCGCGTTTTATATATTTTAAAAAATTCAAAAAAAGCGTTTTTAAGCGATATATTATGCCGTTTTTTAAGCCTTTTTCCGGCGGTATATCCGGCGGTATAGAACCCGCGTTTTTCAAGTGATTATACGGCATTTTTTAATGATACTTATTTCCGTTTTTTTAAGCCTTTCCCGGCGGTATAGAACCCACGTTTTTCAAGTGATTATATAACGTTTTTTAATGATACTTATTTCCGTTTTTTCAAACCTTTTTCCGCGGCACAAAACCCGCGTTTTTTATCCCTCTTTCTTTTAAAAGAAATTCGGCAATCTCCTCTTGAAACCCTTTTCCCACGCCGCCGCCGCCGCGATAATCTCCGCGTCGTCAAACCTTTTTCCCGTGAGCATAAGACCGATCGGCATTCCGTCCTTGTCATAGCCGCAAGGCGTCGATATGGACGGCAGTCCGGCGAGCGGCGCGCTGACCGTACAAATATCGGCGAGATACATCTGCGCGGGGTCGTCGGGCAGTTTGTCGAAAGGATACGCCGCCGCGGGCGCGGTCGGTGAAATCAGCGCGTCGAAGGTTTTAAACGCGGTATTATACTGCGCTTTTATAATGCCCGAAAGCCGAACGGCGCGTTTATAATAGTCGTCGTAATAGCCCGAACAGAGCGCGTAAGAACCCAGCATAATGCGCCGCTTGACCTCCCAACCAAAGCCCTCCGCGCGGCTTTTAGCGATCATATCATAAAAATTCGCGGCCGCATCCGGTCTGTATCCGTAGCGAACCCCGTCGAATTTCGCGAGATTTGAGGACGCCTCCGCGGAAGAAATGAGATAATATATAGGCACGGCGTGCGTCAGCATCGGGAGGCTGACTTCCTCTACCGCCGCGCCCTCTCTCTCGAAAAACGCGGCGGCGGACTTTACCGCGTCGGCGGTTTCCTTATCCGCGCCCTCGCCGATCAATTCCTTTATAATTCCGAAACGCTTTCCTTTTCGACTCCGATTTTGAATATCCGCCGCCTTAAACGGTCTGTTTTCGGAGGTTTGATCCATTTCATCGCGTCCCGATATTGCTTCCAAGACAACGGCGCAATCCTCCGCGTTTTCCGCGATCGGGCCGATTTGGTCGAGTGAGGAGGCGAACGCGATACAGCCGTAGCGCGAAACGAGTCCGTATGTCGGGCGGTGTCCCGTAACTCCGCAAAAGGCGGCGGGCTGTCTGATCGAGCCGCCCGTATCCGTCCCGAGCGCGGCGGCGCAAAGACCCGCCGCGACCGCGGACGCGCTCCCCCCCGACGAACCGCCCGGGACGCGTGTCAAGTCATACGGATTTTTCGTTTTTTTGTAGTACGAGGTCTTTGTGGACGCGCCCATCGCGAATTCGTCGAGATTGAGTTTGCCAAGAAAGACCGCGCCCTCCCTTCTCAACGCCGCAACCGCGGATGCGTCGAACGGGGGGATATAGTCTTCGAGCATTTTCGACGCGCATGTCGTGGGCATATCGAACGTCGAAAGGTTATCTTTCAAGGCGACGGGAATGCCGGTCAGAGGGCGGCTTTTTCCCGCATCGATAAGTTTTTGGGCGGCGGCGGCGTTTTTCAGCGCGCCCTCAAAATCGACGTATAGATACGCGTCGGTGAATTTATCCGCGGCGGCGATTCTGTCGAGATAACTTCTCGTCAGTTCGACCGCGGAAAGTTCTTTTCCGTCCAATTTTTTTCGCAAATCCGCAATGCTCATATGTTTTGCGCCCCCGCCGTTTTTTTTAGGATTTTTCATTTCAATCTATATTTTTCAGGTATATCACCCTTCACGAAACAAACCCTTTTCATTTTCTTTTTTATATATCTCTCTTTAAAAAAACAAAACGTCTCTAATTTTTCTTATATATCATTCTCTAAAAAAAATAAAATCTTTTCTAATTCCTCTTATATATCATTCAGCCAAAAAACAAAATATCCCTTAATTCCCCTTATATATCGTTCCGTCAAAAAAAATATCTCTTACTTCCTTTTTTATATCATTCAGCCAAAAAACAAAACATCCCTTAATTCCTCTTATATATCGTTCCGTCAAAAAACAAAATCTTTCCTAATTCCTTATTTTGTATCATTCTTTACAAAAAACAAAATATCTCTTACTTCCTTTTTTATATCATTCTCTCAAAAAGCAAATCCTTTCAAATTTTTATAAAACCTTCGGAATGACGAAACAATCGTCCGCCGCGTCTTTCGACTGCGAAACCAAAAGCGCGGGGTCAAAACTCTCCTTAACCTCGTCCTCTCTCAGCGAATCCAACGCCGCGTACTCATCGCCGCCCTCAAAATCGACCGGCTCGACCGCCAAAAGCGAATCCATAAGAGCCATAATCGACTCCATATCGCCGCCCATTTTTTTCAATTCCGCCTCGTCGAATTTAATTTTCGACAACTCCCCGAGCCTGCTTATATCCGCTTTCATACTCAAAAACCTTCCTTAAATCTATCGTTTTATTTCTATATTGTTTCTATATTACTCTTGCTTTTATTTCTGCTTTCCGTTTTTATTTCCGTATTGTTCTCCGCTTACTCTCGCTTTATTTCTAATTCCCGTATTGCTTTCCGTTTACTTCCGCTTTCATTTCTATATCGCTTTCTTTTAATTTTCGCTTTTGTTTGCGTATTACTTCCGCTTTATCTCTAATTCCCGTATTGCTTTCCGTTTACTTCCGCTTTCATTTCTATATCGCTTTCTTTTGATTTCCGCTTTTGTTTACGTATTATTTCCGCTTTATTCCCTTATTACTCTCGCTTTATTTCTAATTCCCGTATTGCTTTCCGTTTATTTCCGCTTTCATTTCTATATCGTTTTCTTTTGATTTTCGCTTTTGTTTGCGTATTACTTCCGCTTTATTCCCTTATTACTCTCGCTTTATCTCTAATTCCCGTATTGCTTTCCGTTTACTTCCGCTTTCATTTCTATATCGCTTTCTTTTAATTTTCGCTTTTGTTTGCGTATTACTTCCGCATTATTTCCGCGCGGTTTTTCCTTGAAAAAATAAAAAACGCCCCCAAAACATAATATTTATGTTTTGGGGGCGAGAAAATTCCCGCGGTGCCACCCCGTTTTAACGTCCGGCGCATTAGAAACCCGTTTAGATTGTGCCGAAATGAGATTTAAAATGCCCCGCTCCGCTTCGAAAACCTCTCGAAATCCGCATCCCCGCACTCTCGCGAACACCGTCTAAAACCCTAAATTCAAAATCGCGCAAACGTCCTCTTTTTTATAATAACCTAATTCCGTTCAAAAAGTGTTGCTCGTCTAACTACTCGCCCCACGGGACTTTCAGCCGCCGATCCCGTTTCTCTGCGCGGACTTTCCAAAAATAGAGAGGTCTGATTGAATTTTTCCGAAATTATATATTACCCGTTAAATATACCATTACTAAAAAAAATTGTCAAGCAAAAAAACCTCTTTTATATAAAATTGTACAATCCCCCCGCAAAACCATTTGCGTAATGCCTATAAACACTCCGTATCAAACCGGCAAAAACGAACGGAAATATATAAAAAAACATTTATAACCCTCCGTGCGTATTCTTGTTTTTATCAAAGACCCATTTACCGTCTTTATAAAATTTTGACGAACCGTCGCTATAAACAACTCCGACTTTCTTGCCGTTTTCATAAGTGATAAGCTTATCACCGAACGGAGACTCCTTATAGACGCTCTCAGTGTGCGGAATATATATGCCGTGCTTTTCATTCCAAGCAAGAGGATTAGTCAATCTCAAAAGATCGTCTTTTTTCCTTTCCTCGATTTCTTCTTGTCTTTGCTGTATTTCCTCAATTTTTTTCTCGCCGACCCAAAGATTGATCGCTTCCTTTAACGAATCGGCTCTCTTATTCTCCAAATATCCGATCAAAGCGTTCAAGGTTTCTATGTTCGCATACGCCCGCGGTGCGCCGTCCGATTCGGTAAGTTCGTTGAGTCTTCTCTCTAACGCGGATATTCGCGCGCGCATTTTATCTCTTTGAGAAGTCAGTTCGGGCAGTCTTCTTTTTTCAATTTCGCGTTCTTTTTCTTTCCGGATTTCTTCCATATTACGCTCTTCCGCCAATTTTTTAGTACGCGCTCGGGCTATCGGCTTGCCGATAATAAACCCTAAAACGACAAGAGCAACGCATACTATGAGTGCCCTGACGCCGAACCATAGCAATCCTTGCACATATCCGCCGCTTATGTAATTCCAGTCCTGGAAGTTATCGCCTATAAACGTAAAAAAACCGTCGTTTAAATTATGTCCGTTTCCCCATTCTACGCGACCGCTTGCCCCCCCAAAAAACCGAGAGATAATATAATAGAAAATATATTTGACAACGGCAAAAAGAAATAAACCGACAAAACCCAAGCCTATAAGTATAAACGACGCTATGCTTAAAAAACCAATAAACATGCCGAGATTTAACAAAGATCCCCCGAATCCCATATGCGCATGGCTTTCAAAACTTTTCGCGGTAAACGTTGTCCGGCCTGAACTGCCGCCTTGTAATCCGCTTATTTTAGTATCGAGTTTATATTTTTCCTCACTCAAATATTTAATATCCGCGATACACCGCATTTGCTCTCTTAACGCCTCAACCGTAACGTTTTCCATCCCCGTTTTTGCGTGAATAACCTAAGTTATCCACATCCTCCCGTTAGTTTATTGTCTACGAATATTGTACGTCGTCGTCGTCGTCGTCGTCTATGTCAAGCGTTTTTATGCCGATTTTTTACCTTTTTTTACTTTTTTTTCGGATTTTTCAATTTTCTTTCCGTTTTTTGCAACGACTTTTTCCACATACCCCCTACCCCTATAAATTTTTAACAAAAACTTATTCATCAGCCTCCTTTCCGTTTTTGCCGATATTTTATCCGCTTAAATAAACAAAATCCCCCCCTTTCCTTATGTAGGGGGCGGCGGGGCGGGGCTTACTCATTATCCGCAATTCCCCTCCGTGGGAGGGGATCAAAGGGGTGGGGCGAAACTTCCCTCACTTTCCTTATATTCCCCTCCGTGGGAGGGGATTAAAGGGGTGGGGCGAACTTCTCTAATTATCCTTATTTCCGCTTAAAAACTCACTTTTCGCTTCAACAATGATATAAAACAAAAACTACGCATTTCAATGACGCAAAATTACTAACGAAAGCGGCTCATTTCAACGCCGTAAAATTACTAAAAGTTTTTGAAAAGTGGCACGGGGAGAAACTTTTTTTCAAAAAGTTTCTCCCCGACTATCCCTCCCTCCCTAAAAAAACTCTCTCACGCAAAAAGAACCAAACTAAACGCCATAACCGCCATACCCCCTACCAATCCGACGATTGACAGGTGATGTTCGCCGTATTCGCGCGCGGACGGCAGCAATCCGTCGATCGATATAAAGACCATAATTCCCGCGACGGCGGCGCAAACGATGCCCATAGCGACGGCGTTTAGAAACGGCAAAAGGATAAAGTAGCCGATCAGTGCGCCCAGCGGCTCCGTAATTCCCGAAAAGAACGAATACCCGAAGGCTTTTTTCTTATTTCCCGTCGCGTAGTAGATCGGGACGGAGACGGCGATCCCCTCCGGGATATTATGTATCGCGATTGCCGCGACGATCGGGACGGCGATTTTCGCGTCTTGCAGGGCGGAAACGAAGGTTGCCAGCCCTTCGGGAAAATTATGAATGCCGAGGGCTAGCGCGGTCAAAAGTCCCGAACGCATAAGGTTCGGCGACGGAACCGCGCGCGCGCCGCGATCCGAAAAAGCGGTTTCGGTTTCGCTTTTTGGGAATTCTTTTTTTAATATTTTCGGCATTTTTGGTATTTTCGGCGTTTTCGGAACGCTAAATATATCCGCCGTTCCCGTCGCTTCGCCTTTTTCTTTCCCCCTTTTAAAGCCCGTCCTCAATATTTTCGGCGCGGAAATTCCCGGCAACTCACTATTATCCTTACCGCCGCCGTTTTTTTCCGCCCCGTCTTTTTCTCCGCCGTTTTTTCGCGTTACGTCCTTTATTCCCGCGCTGCCCTTCAAAGGAATCAGTTTATCGATCAGCGCGATCAGGATCATTCCCCCGAAAAAAGCCGCCGCCGCCGCGCCCGCTCCTCCTTTACCGCCCAACTCCTCCGTCAAAGTATCCCGCGCGTTCGCGAATATTTCGATCATCGAAACGTATATCATCACGCCCGCGGAAAAGCCCAAACTGACCGACAAAAATTTTGTATTCGTTTTTTTCGCAAAAAGCGCGATAACGCTGCCTATGCCCGTGGACAAACCTGCGGCAAGCGTCAAAACAAAGGCAAATATCGTCTTTTCCGTAAACATAAAAAATACCGCTCCCGTCGCTTTTAAAAATTTACGGACATCCGCAACCGCGCGGTCAAAAACTCCGCATTAAAAAAACCTAATTACAGTATATTAAAAACTTGAATAAACTGTTCCGCAAAAGTTTTGTTTTTAAAATTTTATTTTGGGAATTTCGTTTTGGGAATTTCGTTTTTTAATGCGGGAGAAAACTTTTTAAAAAAAGTTTTCTCCCGCACCCTCTTTCAAAAACTTTTAATAATTCCCCATAAACGCATTAATAATTCCCCGACACATAGTTTTTATCTATAAAGTTAAATTCATTAAATCCATAGTTTTCTCGCAAAAGTTAAATTCACTAACGCATAGTTTTTTCTCTTAAAGCGTATCTCTCCGCATTTCTCTTATTATCCGCTATTCCCCTCCGTGGGAGGGGATCAAAGGGGTGGGGCGAACCTTCCCTCACTTTCCTTATATTCCCCTCCGTGGGAGGGGATCAAAGGGGTGGGGCGAAACTTCCCTCACTTTCCTTATATTCCCCTCCGCGGGAGGGGATCAAAGGGGTGGGGCGAAACTTCCCTCATTATCCGCTATTCCCCTCCGTGGGAGGGGACCAAAGGGGTGGGGCGAAACTTCCCTCATTTTCCTCATATTCCCCTCCGTGGGAGGGGATCAAAGGGGTGGGGCGAACTTCCCTCACTATCCTCACATTCCCCTCCGTGGGAGGGGATCCACGGGGTGGGGCGAACTTCCCTTATTATCCTTATATTCCCCTCCGTGGGAGGGGATCAAAGGGGT
>JAISNN010000027.1 GCA_031276195.1 Clostridiales bacterium | reverse complement strand
AGGTCGCCCCACCCCTTGATCCCCTCCCACGGAGGGGAATGTAAGGACAATAAAGGAAGGTCGCCCCACCCCTTGATCCCCTCCCACGGAGGGGAATGTAAGGAAAGTGAGGGAAGTTTCGCCCCACCCCTTGATCCCCTCCCACGGAGGGGAATGTAAGGACAATAAAGGAAGGTCGCCCCACCCCTTTGATCCCCTCCTGCGGAGGGGAATTTGCGGAAGGGAAAAGTAAAAAACAACGGCGATATATTAAAAATGCGTAAATCAAAAAGCAATTCGGTTTAAGTGTTAAAAAATTGAAAATGCGGAAAGCGGCAAATTGAAATACCGTAATTCAAAAATTAAAGACGCGGAAAGCGGTAAATTGAAATACAATCATTTAAAAACTCAAAACGCGGAAAGCGGCAAATTAAAATACCGTAATTCAAAAATTAAAGACGCGGAAACGCCAAACGGAATACCATAATTTAAAAATTCAAAATACGAAAGCGGCAAATTGAAATACAATCATTTAAAAACTCAAAAACGCGGAAAGTGAAAAAGGAAATATCGTTATGGATTCAAATATCAACGACATTATGTCGCAGGCAATGGAAAACTTAAAGAGTATGATCGACGTCGATACCGTCGTCGGCAAACCTATACGCGCGGGGGACGGATACGTCGTACCCGTGTCGAGGGTAACTTTCGGCTTTATCGCGGGCGGGAGCGAATTTAACGACGGCGCGAACGGAAACTCTTTTCGCTCGCGCGCAAATTATCCGCACGCGGGCGGAAGCGGCTCGGTCGTTTCAATCAACCCTCTCGGGTTTTTGATTGTCGGCGGCGACGATCGGCATAGTTTGATCAAAATGACGGACGAGGAGGACAAATGGAGCAAGGCGGCAAAAACTTTGTTTTCGACGGTGTTCGGAAAGAAGGACAAAGACAACAAAGACAAAAATTAAAGGGCGTTCCGGCGGCGGCGTCGGTTGCCGCCGCGCTTTTTTTCGCCGTTTTTTTGTCGGTATGCGCCGCCGCGATAGGCGGGATTTTTTGGGGAGCGGGGAGTCGTTGCATACAAAATCCCTCTTTTTCGCGCGCATGCGATAAGGATCGGCGGGTGTCTTTTATCGATGAAAACGACGGGGTGTTTTTCTCGGCGAACGGGGATTGTATGGAAAATCCCTCTTTTCGGTATGCCCGTAATGAGGCTCGCGAAGGGGTTTTTATTGATGAAAACGACGGGATGTTTTTCTCGGCGAACGGGGATTGTATACAAAATTACTCTTTTTCACGCGCCTGCAATAAGGCTCGCAAAAGGTCTGTTTCGGAAGTGAAAAACGTAAATGCCGAAAGGGAATGGGGTGTAAAACCGTATTTTGTAAACGCGGCAGCGCAAGATATAAACTCCGAAGGGGAAAGTCTTTTTAAACCGCGTTTTGTAAATGCGGCAGCGCAAGATATAAACTCCGAAGAGGAAAGTCTTTTTAAGCCGCGTTTTGTAAATGCCGAAAGCGCAAACGCAGAAAACAACGCCGCGCGTTCGTCATACATAGCGATGGAGCAAGACTCGAAACGCGTTCTTTACGGCTCTAATATAAACGCCAAACTGCCGATGGCGAGTACGACGAAAATTATGACCGCCATTCTCGCAATCGAAAAAAACGACGTCAAAAATAAAATCAAAATCCCCAAAGGCGCGGTCGGAATCGAAGGCTCCTCGATGTACCTTAAAGAAAATGAGGAAATGACACTCGAAGACCTCCTGTACGGACTGATGTTGACCTCGGGCAATGACAGCGCGGCGGCAATCGCTATCGCGACGGCGGGCGGCGTGGAAAAATTTGCCGCGCTCATGAACGAAAGGGCAAGGGAACTCGGCGCGGTCAATACGAATTTTGTCAATCCGCACGGGTTGCACCACGCCGATCACTATACTACCGCCTATGACCTCGCGCTGATCACCGCGCACGCGCTGCAAAATCCGATTTTTCAAACGATCGTTTCGTCCGAAAAATACGTCGTCAAGGGCGCGGACGGCACGGCGGCGCGATACCTGCATAACAAAAACAAAATGCTGAAAATGTACGACGGCGCGGACGGGGTGAAAACGGGATTCACGAAAAATTCGGGAAGATGTCTGGTCAGTTCGGCGAAACGCGGAGATATGAGAGTCGTAACCGTGGTCTTGAATCATTCGGATATGTGGAACGACAGCGTTTCACTCCTCGACCGCTCCTTCGCGTCCTATAAACTCCAAAAAATCCTCGGCGCGGAGAACGGTACGGAAATCCCCGTCGAGGGAGGAACGAGAAATTTTGCCGCCGCGCTTCCGCGGGATAAATTTTATCCTTTGAGGGCGGATGAAAAGATAACCTATGAAATTGAACGCGAAAAATTGAACGCGCCGGTGAAAATCGGAGAAATCGGAGGAAAAATTAAAATTAGTATAGATAATCGCTTGCTTTTTGAGGAAAAACTGTATACTATTGATAGCGTGAAAGAAAAAAGCGTTTTGGATCATTTTAGAGAATGGTTCCGATCCGGATAAAAAGGCGGTTCGACGCGGTTTGGAATTATAAATCACCGATCACTAAATACAGGAGTTACATAAAATATTATGCGCATCAATAAGTATCTATCCGACGCGGGGGCGGCGTCCAGACGTACGTCCGACAAACTGATCGAAGAATGCCGCGTCAAAATCAACGGTAAACCCGCCGAAATCGGACAGAACGTCAAGGACGGCGACGTCGTTACGCTGGACGGCGTGAAGTTGAATCCGACAAAAAAATATGTCTACCTTATGTTCAATAAGCCCAAAGGCTGCATTTGCTCGAAAAACGACGAAAAAGGCAGAAAAACTATATACGATTATATAGATTTTAAAGAACGCCTCGTGTCGGTCGGGAGGCTGGATTACGATTCGGAGGGATTGCTGATCTTGACGAACGACGGCGCGCTCGTAAACTACCTCACACACCCCAGCAACGAAATCCCAAAGATGTACCACGTCAAGGTCGAAGGAGAAGTCCAAGAAAGCGATTTGGCCGTCCTGCGCGCCGGAGTCGTCATCGACGGGGTCAAAACTTCGCGCGCAAAATTGAAACTTTTGGAATTTAAGGAAAATATTTCGCGCTTCGAAATGACGATCTATGAGGGCAGAAACCGCCAAATCAAAAAAATGTTTCAAACCGTCGGAAAGGAAGTCGTGTTTTTGAAACGCGTCGCCGTCGGGGATCTAAGGCTCGGAGGACTTTCGCGGGGAGGATATCGGGAACTGACGGACGCGGAAGTGAATTATTTGAAAAAACTTTGACGGGGGAAGGTAGGGAAGGTCGGTAATGTCGGTATGGTAATTTTATCGTTTTAGCTCTTTGCCGCCTTTTTAGATTTTTTTCCATACAAAAACATACAAAAAGGACAACCCCCTTTCGGAGTTGTCCTCTGTGCTTCTTTTATTAAGTTTTATACCGATTTACGCCATTCCGTACGGAGTTTTGCAGACGTCTGCAAAATTGTAATTGCAAAAGTAATTACTTTTTTAATGCCGACGCTAAAATTTCATCAAGGATATTTGACTCTCCTATTCCGAGAAATCTTTCACAGTTAGGCGTTTCTGATATACCGCGCATAAATGCAATTTGTTTACATTTTGTACAAGCATAAGTAAAATTGTTTTTATTTCTATAATATATTATTTTACCGCCGCAAGCACATTGTAAATCTTTTATTTCATTCTCTGTACCATCAAATAAAATTGTATCGGCTTCCTCAAATGTCGTTGTCATTTATATACTCCTTTATAACTTCGTTTATTATGTCGTGTATTTCACTATATGGATTTTCGTCTTTCAATAATATTTTCATTTTATCTTGTTTAATATCTTTTATTTTTCTTTCGAGTATTATTTCAAGCGTATCGTCTTGATTAACTTCGGTTTCACCATTGTATGCCTTTAAAAGTAAACGTGCTTCCAATTCCTCGTGAATAATAGAATCTATGAGTTCTGCGTCGCCGTCCTTTGCTTGCCGACTTATCTCTATTGACTTTATTTTTAATTTTCCTATCGGACTATCGGACTATCGGACTAATCGCGGCAAGTGTTTTTCCAGATGATTTTATTTTAGGGTTATATATCGGGGGTTTTCTGAGTGTAACATTATTATCTTTGAGCTTTGATACAATAATATCAATTTGAGATTGAGAACTATCATATTTTTTATTTATTATACCACGTTTTTTGCGAATAGTCAAGCGATTATGTAACTCTTAATATTGCGGCGTTTTTGCCCTCTCGGCGCGTGTATAAAACTTTTGACGTCTTTATTTTTGATAAAATAAAATTTTTTATGCTTTTTTAAAAGACAAAGCCTATATAATTATGATATAATTATATCCGTTATATTTAGCGGTGAATAAACCGTTAATAACTAAATGGGTAAATTGCTTTCATTTGTCGTTTGCAAACTATTTTTAATTTGCCGCCCCACCCCCGAACCCCTCCCGCGGAGGGGAATATAAGGATAAACTAACCGATCGCTGATTGCCGAATCATTGCCGGGTAATTAAGGCGATGAATAAACCGTTAATAACTAAATAGGTAAATTACATTCATTTGTCGTTTGCAAACTATTTTTAAATTTGCCGCCCCACCCCCGAACCCCTCCCGCGGATGGGAATATAAGGATAACTAAACGACCGCTGATTGTCGGATAATTGCCTGGTAATTAAGGCGGTGAATAAACGACCGCCGCTAATACTAAATGTATTACATTTATAAATAATGCCTGCGCTTACCACTAATTTTACTGTGAGGAAAATCTTATATGCTTCTTTCGGTAATTTCAAATTCGGTTTTTGAAACCCTCGTAATCGCCAAAACCTTTACGAAAACGCTATGCCCGGGGGATATCGTTTTGCTGAACGGGGATTTGGGCGCGGGAAAAACGCATTTCGCGAAGGGAATCGCCGAAGGTTTGGAAATACGCGATAACATAACCAGCCCGACTTTTACGATTATGAACGCGTATTACGGAGGGAAAATACCTTTTTTTCATCTGGATATGTACCGAATCGACAACGAAGATGACGTTTTTGAATTGGGATTGGAGGAATTTATTTTTGACGGCGGAGGAATCACCGCTATCGAATGGAATAAATACCGCGATTTTAAGGGGCGTCGGGTATTCGAGATCGATATAAAGCGAATCGACGACGACACGAGAGAAATTATCATAAGCGACAAGACGGAGTCCGGAAAGAAAGGGTCTTTTTAAGAGGGATTAGAAAAATACAACGGGGATAAAAAATAACGCCGAATTGAAAATACGGCGCAAAATAAATATACGATAAACGGATTTGTGAAAAACGCCGAATTTAAAAAATGCAAAACAAAAATATAATAAGCGGAATTGAAAATACAAATAAAAAAGACAATAAAATGCAACAAATGAATCTAAAAAACGCCGAATTTAAAACGCGACAAACGCAATAGCGAATTTAAAAATAATAAAAAAACGCCGAGTTTAAAATGCAAAAAGTGAAATCGAATAAGGAAAAAAACGGCAATTAAATACAAAAAGTGAAGTCCGCAGGCAAAAAAACTATAAAAAACGGAATTAAAAACACGAAAAAGTTATAATAAAAATGGAAATAAAAAGATTTTTCATAGAAGACGACAAGATAAAAAACGGGAAAGCCGTCGTGGATAACGACGAATTTTTTCATATGACAAAGGCGCTGCGTTTGAAAAAAGGCTATAAAATCATCCTTTGTACGGGCGGCGGCGTCGATTATTATGCCGAAATAGACGGTGTTTTCGAGGGTTTTTTGACCGCAAAAATCGAACGCTCCGAAATTAATTCCGCGGATTTGCCCTTTTTGCTGACGATGCTTCAAGCGATTCCGTCTAAGGATAAGTTGGATATAATCGTCCAAAAAGCCGTCGAAACGGGAGTGAGCGTCTTTGTCCCCGTCGTGAGCGGGCGCGTAAACGACAAAAATGTCAACCTGCCGCGGCTGCGTAAAATCGCAAAAGAGGCGGCTAAACAATGCGAGGCGAACCGCTTGATGAAAATATTGCCGCCCGTCTCGTTTGTTGACGCGGTCGGACTTGCGCGTCAATCGGAATTCGGCGTTATGGCTTACGAAAAAGAAAGGGAAAAGACGATTTTTTCTTTCGCAAACGCCTTTAAATCCGATAGTTTTTCGGCGGCGTTTATTGTCGGCGCGGAGGGCGGTTTCAGCGAAGAGGAATGTGAATACGCGAGGGCGCGCGGAATCGAAACCGTAACTTTGGGAACGCGGATTCTTAGGTGCGAGACGGCGGGAATCGTCGTTTCGTCGCTTATTTCGGGGCTTTATGAGAACGCGAGAAAAGGCGGTTGAAGGGCGTTTTTTATAATAAAACGAAAGCGGAAAAAGGTTTTTCCGTTCATTTTAAATAAACGGCGGTATAATAAGAGCGTGAATTTTAGCGTATAAAACCGCTGAAACCGCATAGAAAACCGTATGAAAAAATATGAGGAATAAAAAACATAGAATACTATGCAAAACCGAAAAGGCGTAAAATTATATAAATCGGAATACTATGCAAAACCGGATTTTGCGAAAAACAGAATACTATGCAAAGCGAAACGCTATAAAATTATATAAGTTAGAATACTATGCAAAACGCGATACCGCAGAACATAGAATACTATGCAAAATCGAAAAACATATAAAATCATTATAAAATTATATAAAAACGGTTGCAAAAAGGAAAATAATGACGGTTTCTTTGGTAAATCTCGGCTGCAAGGTCAATCAATATGAACTGCAAGCGATAAAAACCTCCTTAAATTTAAGGGGGCATACCGTCTATGAAAATTTGGTATGCGCCGACGTGTATATTTTGAATACATGCGCGGTAACGAACGAGGCGGAAAGAAAATCCAGACAATTCGTTACGAAAACGTTGAAAAAAAATCCGAACGCAAGGGTTATCGCCGTCGGGTGCGCGTCGGAGAGAAATAAGGAAAATTTTTTGAACAAGGGCGCGCGCTACGTGTCCGGCTCGTTCGATAAGTCGTCTATCGCGGACGTCGTGGACGGATTCGAGAGGGAAAAGACGAACGGGAAAACACAAAAAATAAACGGCGATTTTGAGGGGAAAAACGGAGAAGTTTATTTTGCGGCGGATAAAAAATCGGTATATGAACGTATGGATTTCGCGTCCACGGGGCGGTCGAGGCAGTTCATAAAAATTCAGGACGGATGCGATAATTTTTGCTCGTATTGCATAATTCCGCATTTGAGAGGGCGGAGCCGTTCCAGACGCGAAGACGATATAATCGAGGAAATCCGCGGCGTGTCCTTAAAAGAAATCGTGCTGATCGGCATAAACCTCTCCGCTTACGGCAAGGATATAGGTTCGTCGCTCGCAAATGTCTTGAAAGCGGTGCGCTCGGCGCGTCCCGATCTTCGGGTCCGGCTGGGTTCGTTGGAGGCAAACGTCGTCGGAGAGGAATTCTTGTCGGAACTTGCTTTGTCGAAAAATTTTTGTCCGCATTTCCATCTCTCGCTGCAAAGCGGCGACGACGGGGTTTTAAAGGATATGAACAGGCGGTACGGTACGCGGAGTTTTTTGGAAAAAATCGAAATTTTAAGAAAATATTTTCCCGGCGCGGCAATCACCACGGATATTATCGTCGGCTTTCCTACGGAGAGCGCGGAAGCGTTCGAAAATACGCTGCGCTTCGCGGAGAGAGCGGAGTTTTCGGATATTCATATTTTCCCTTTTTCCGTAAGAGAGGGAACGGCGGCGGCGAAATTGAAAGCCGTTGCCGCCGACGATGAAATTAAGGCGCGGGTCAAGCGGTTGACGGAAACGAAGCGCGAATTGAAAGAGCGGTATATACGAAAATTCATCGGAAAGGAAATAAACGTTTTGATAGAGGAAACAGCGGACGGCGAAGCGTCGGGGTATTCGGAAAATTATATCAGAGCGTATGCGAAGACTTGCGGCGGCGAAAACGGTGAATTGCAAATCGGAGATGTGTACAAAATGAAAATCGAAGGAATATATAAAGACGGGGCGGTTTGCGGTCTTTAAAAAAAAACAAATTGCGGTCTTTCAAAAAACAAATTGCGTCTTTCAAAAAAAATGCCGCCGCGCTTTTAAAGTTTAATACTATGCGCCGAGGTTACGAGGCGGGTTTTAAATCCGGCTTGCCGGATTTAAAAGCGTAACGGGTATGACATACGTTTGATTAAAAAGTTGAACCGCGCTATGTTTTGGCAAAAAAAAATTATAAGGAAAAAGAAAAAATGCTGACATCGAAACAAAGAAAAATACTCGAAGCAAAAGCCAATCCGCTTACGCCCGTCTTTCAAGTCGGAAAGGGCGGAATAACCGAAAATTTTATCTATTCCGTTAAAACGGCGTTGCGCAGCCGTGAATTGATAAAAATCAACGTGCTTAAAAATTCGCCCGCGGACGCGAAAGAATTGATCGCGGAACTTGCGGAATTGACGGACGCGGAACCCGTCGCCGCGCGCGGAGGAAAAATTATTTTGTATAAATTTTCCGATAAGGACGGAATCGCGCACGTTTTGGAATAGCGCAAAGGGTATTTTGTACCCGTTAAATTCGCCGTACAAGAAGTCTATAAGAAACCGTTTATTAAAAAGTAGAATACTACGAAAAAGCGGATATATTGAAAAATAGAATACTATGCAAAGACGCGCCGCGTTAAGAAATAACGGCGTGAAAATACAAAAAAAACCGTAAAAAAAGCCGAATATTATAAAAAAAAAACGTTGAAGTGTGTGAAAAATAGAATACTGCGAAAAAGCATATATGTTTAAAAGTAGAATACTATGCAAAAGCGGATATCTTAAAAATAGAATACTATGCAAAATAATTGTATTAAAAATATAATACCGCGGAAAACGAAAAATATTTCGCATATGCGCCGTCTAAATGACGACAAACAAAAAAGGACACGGATTTTGGAAAGAAAAATTATTTTTATAGCCGGCCCGACCGCCTCGGGAAAAACAAAAATAGCCGTCGAAACGGCAAAGGAATTCGGCGGTGAAGTAGTGTCCGCAGACTCGATGCAGATCTATCGGGGGTTGACAATCGGAACGGCAAAGCCCTCTGCGGAGGAGATATGCGGAATTCCGCATCATTTACTCGATTTTGTCGATCCGCGTGAGAGTTACAGCGCGGCGGTCTATCAAAAGGACGCGCGGCGGGTCATCGAAGAAATCTTTTCGCGCGGAAAAATTCCGATCGTCGCGGGAGGAACGGGGCTTTATTTTAACGCCGTTATATACGATATGAGTTTTAACCGCACGGAAAGCGACTTGAAATATAGAGAAAAATTGGAAAAACTTTACGATGAACGCGGGGGAGAATTTATGCTCGAAGCGCTCAAAGAGTATGACGCGGAGGCGGCAAAAAGACTGCACAAAAACGACAAAAAACGTATCGTAAGAGCAATCGAGGTGTGCGAACGAACGAAAAACGGCGCGGCGGGCGCGATATTCGAAAGCAAAAATAACGCGAAAACGGAATGCGAAGGCAAAAACGGGGAAAGCGAAAGTATAAATTCGGAATGCGGAGGCAAAAACGAGAAACTCAAAGACGGAATTGCGGAGTGCGAAAACGTAAACGCGGAAAAAAGAAGCGGCGAAGCCGACGAATTTAATTCAAAAAAGTTTTATGAAAATTATATCTTTATCGGGCTGGAACCCGACAGGCAAAAGTTGTATGAAAAAATTAACCTCAGGGTAGACGAAATGATGAAAAACGGATTGCTCGACGAGGTCCGCGGACTTTTGAACGGCGGCTTGACTTTCGACATGCAGTGTATGCAGTCCATAGGATATAAGGAATTCGGCGTTTTTTTTGAGGGCGGCGCGGCGGAACAAGAAGTCGTCGAAAATATAAAACAACATACGCGAAATTATGCGAAACGCCAAATGACGTGGTTCAGACGGTATGACGACATAAAACGGTTTGATTCTTATGCCGAAAACGCATTTTTTGAAATAAAAAATTATATAAAATCGCAAATGTAGAATACTATGCAAAATAAAAAAACATAGCGGATTTAGAACATTATAGAAATATAGAATACTTCGCAAAATAAAAATCTTATAAAAAACCGCTCGGATAGACGTTGTTCTCCGAACGGTTTTTTTGTTTTTTTATTTCAAATCGTCCGTTATGCGGGGTTTGTATAGAATAGGATTTTGTTTGAAGGGGTTGAAAAGTTTGTGCGGATACGATGAAATATTGTCTTGATAGAAAGTGGAACAATTGGTAAAAATTACATATGTAATTCATTTTAGGCGGTTATAATGAGGGCAAGATAGAGAAAAAATTTAAAAAAACGATATGCAAAGGCACACGGAAACGGTAAGAAACATAGAAAGAGGATCATAAAAAAGTAAAAAAATAATTATAGGCAACCGTAAAGAACGGTATGAGAGCGGAATGAGGGATTGTAAAAAAACAAGCATTGTAAAAAAAGGATAAAAGACGCAAGGAAGTAGTGTAAAGTATAGAAAGAGGATTATAAAAAAGTAAAAAAATAATTATAGGCAACCGTAAAGAGCGGTATGAGAGCGGAATGAGGGATTGTAAAAGACAAGCAATATAAAAAGATATAAAGACTACATAAAGAGATACCGGGGCATATCGGAGACGATAAAAGGGAAAACGGAGTTAAAGCAAAATATAGGCAAAAGGCAAGTAAGCAAACGGAAAACATCCCAAAAGGAAAACGGTAAACTTTTTTGTTTTTTAAAAAACGTTTAAAAAGGAAACGGTAAACTTCTTCGGTTTTTTAAAAAAATCGTTCCAAGTGAAAGCGGTAAACTTTTTAGGCTTTCAAAATTGCCCGTACACGTTTGTGTTTTTGTAACGCGCCATTTTTCGGATTTTCCGCGGTAAAGCGGGGAATTTTAAGGGCGGCGTTTTTTTGTTACTCAAAAACGCCATAAATGGAAAAAAACGGCATAATAAATACAAAAAAAGAAGTACAAAAGTTCGGAATATGAGGGTTTAATCCGTATGCCTCACGGATTATAAAGTTTAAAGAAAATAAAAACGACGGTCAAAAAATACCGATAAGTGAAAACGTTAAGTTTTGGGTAAGAGTGATTTAAAAAAATTCTATAAGTGAAAACGTTAAGTTTCGGGTAGGGGTGATTTAAAAATTCGATAAGTGAAAACGTTAAGTTTCGGATAAGCGTGATTTGAAAATTCGATAAGTGAAAACGTTATAAGTTTGGATAAGCGTGATTTAAAAAAATTTGATAAGTGAAAATATTATAAGTTTTAAGTAAAGATGCCGGCAATTCAAAAAAAAGACACCTAAAATACCAACACAAAAGGAGTAACAAAAAACTATGCGATTCAAACACGACGAAACAAAAATGCTGAAAATTAAAAGCCGTGACGCGGTCGTGGACAACGTCAAGGGACTGCTCGTTCTGCTGTACGCGTTCGTCCACATTATGCGCAATCTGCCCTACGTCGACGGCTTCAACTTGGGCGCGGCGGCGAACAACCTTTTTTATCACTCGCCCCCCGTCGCCGTCGGGTGGTGGGGCTTCAACGTTCTCGATCTCGCGCCGATCGCCTTTTATTTTCTAATCGGCTTCGTTATGTATCAAAGTTTCCAAAAACACTACGACGCGGTAGGACGCGGCGCGTACCGCATGCAATTTCTCAGGAATTTGACCGTTATGGGGCTGTTTTTATTGGAAGTCTATATCGAAAATTCACTCGTCAAAACGGGCAGTCCCGCACCGTGGAGTTATATGGTCGGAATCGGCTTTACCGGCATTTTAACGATCCCGTTCTTGACGCCGGTTTTCAGGAAAACGGGACTTGCGGGCGCGTTGATTAAGTTCGGCGCGGCGGCGGCGGTTTTGGTCGTTTACGCGCTTTTGCACGACGCGCTGTTCGGACTCGTCGGCGGAAAGTCGGGACACGGCGGCGGCGCGGCGGCTTCGTTCGGCTTTGCCGCGGTCGTTTTGTTCGCGGCGGGAGTAAAGGATATTTCAAAACTCGGAATTAAGGCATACGCGATCGCCTCAGCCGCGATATACCTTCTCGGGCTTCTCGTTGGAAAGGTCTTGAAAGTCGAGATTAGTTACGACGTTTTTTCCGCGGGATATCTATTCACCGGGTTCACAAAAATCAACCTCATATTTTTCATATTGTACGCGGTCAATAAATACGCGCTCAAAGACCGCGCCGTACCGCTCCTCTCCGCGATCGGCAGAAATATTTTACTCTATATCCTTATCGCGATCGTCGTGATCGGCGCGCTGATATTTTTGAAAGATTCATTGCCGAAAATGACCTTCTTGTGGGCGTTTTTTACCGCGGTCGGGATAGACGGATTGTTTATTTTGCTCGCGGTGCCTCTTGAAAAGAAAAAGATAATGTTTAAACTGTAATAACGCAAATTTTATATTATACGCATTAAAAGTTTAATTAGTAGGGTGTATTAATATTTATCCGACGGAAATTAAAACATAAAAAAACACTTTAAGCCGTAAATCGGGCTTTGAATTCGGAAAGATTTAAAGCCCGGCGCGGATAAGAAATGCGTAGTAAAAAAAGAAAAAAATTACGAATGCAAGGTGAATAAAATGTTTAAAAAAAATGAAAACGGCAAGGACGACGAAACCGTAAAGGCGGCGCGCCTTAAAAAAATCGGGACGCGAAACGCCCTCGTCGACAACGTAAAGGGGCTGGTCGTGCTGCTCTATATGGTCGACCACGCGATCCTGCATATGCCAAAAGACGGCTACGCCGCCTCGCCCTGGTGGGGGCATTCAAACCCCGTTTTGATTCCGTCGTGGGGGTTCAATATCATTGACTTAGGACCGATTTTGTTCTTTTTTGTCATAGGTCTTGTGTATTTTTCGTCCTTTTTAAGGAAATACGAGACGGACGGCAGGGCGGCATACAAACAGGCGGTCTCCCGGAATTTGGCGTTTATGGGCTTGTTTTTGGGGCTGATGTACTTCACGGGCGCGGTCGAAAAACCCGCCGCGCTTTGGAATACCGTGCCGTCGATAGGATTCGCGTCCCTTCTCGCCGTACCGTTTTTGATTCCGCAGATTTCAAAAAGCGCGGTTTGGAAGGGGGTTTTGGGCGTCGGAGTTTTGATGTTTTATCACTTCTTTCATGAAAAACTCTTTGCGCTTTTCGCCTATATTCCTTTTGAACATCAAAGCGGAGAGGTCGAAAATCTCGTCCACGCGGGCGGAATGGCGGCTTGCGTCGGTTATCTCGGCATAATTTTGCTCTCGGGCGCTATCGCCGACGTTTCAAAAAAAGGAATCATACCGTACGAGGTATTGACCGCCCTTTTGTATGTCTCGGGACGGCTTTGCAGCGTTCTCGTTCCGCCGTCGTATCCCGATATGAACGTTACGTGGATGTTTTCCGCGCTGACAAAAATAAACCTGTTTTATTTCGGGTTCTATCTCCTCGATAAACTGTTTTTAAAGGGCAGGGAAATACCGATTCTCGCGGCGATGGGCAGAAATATCTTTTTGTATCTTTTTATAGTGCTGATTTTTCAAGGGATTTTCGCGGTGTTCAATTTCCCTGTCGCGCATAACCGGACCGAAGCCTTTTGGATCGTCGCCGTCATAAGCGTAGTTTATATCATCATTGCAATTTCTTTGCAAAAATCGAAAGTTATTTTTAAACTGTAAATTACCCGAGCGGGTAACGACTATTAATAGCGGTATGTTCCGTAAATGCTATAATTTAACTTTAATCACCATACCGGAGGGCGTAACGACTGTCGGCAATTATGCGTTCGATTATTGCGGTAACTTGACCATTTTTGCAAAAGCGGAGAGCAAGCCGAGCAATTGGGATTCGGACCGGAATCATAGTAACCGTCCCGTTTTATATTCGGCGGTTTTTTAGTCTTAGAGCGTTCGTAACCACCGAGACCGAACTTAGGCTCATCGCGGCGGCGGCGAGCATAGGATTTAGCAGAATTCCGAAAAAGGGGTATAGCAGACCCGCCGCGATCGGGATTCCGATTACGTTATAAAAAAACGCGAAAAACAGATTTTGCTTGATGTTTTTCAGTGTCGCGCGTCCGAGTTTAATCGCGTCCGCAACGCCGTTTAAGTCGTTTTTGATAAGCACGACATCCGCGGATTCGATCGCGACGTCCGTCCCCGCGCCGATCGCGATTCCCACGTCGGCGCGCGTGAGCGCGGGCGCGTCGTTTATGCCGTCGCCGACCATAGCGACGCCGCCGGGGGTTTTTCTGTCTTTGCTTCCGCCGATTAGGTTTTGAAGCAAAAGAGAGAATTTACTTTTGTTCTTGCTCTTTAATTTTTGAATGTCGAATATATTTTTATCTTTGTTTGAGCCGACCGTGTTTTGAATTGCGAAGGCGGTTTTATCTTTGTTTGAGCCGACCGTGTTTTGAATTGCGTAAGCGGCTTTGTCTTTATTCGTGCCGACCGTATTTTGAATTGCGTAAGCGGCTTTGTCTTTATTCGTGCCGACCGTATTTTGGATTCCGTCTTTTTGTCCTTGAAGTTCGCGAACCTTCGCCTCTTTTTCTTGCGGCAAAACTTCCGCGAAAACCTTATCGATCCCGACCTCCGACGCTATCGCCGCCGCTGTTTTTTTGTTGTCGCCCGTCATCATTATAATGTCGATTCCCATAGTTTTAAGGCGTTCTACCGCATTTTTTGCCGATGGTTTCACGGTATCGGCGACGGCGATAAGCCCCAAAATTTCGTCTCCAAAAGCAAAGAAAATGGGCGTTTTTCCGTCCTCCGAAAACTTGCGCTCGCCGTCTGAAAAAGGTTCGGTTTTTGACGGATCTATACCGCCGTATTCCATAAATTTTTTGCTCCCGCCTAATACCGTTTTTCCGTCGATTTTTCCGCGGATTCCGAGTCCGTGAATTATCTCGAAACCGGATACGGCGGATATCTCCGCGCCCGCTTTTTCCGCATACTTTGAAATCGCCGACGAGACGGGGTGATTCGACATTTTTTCCAATGACGCCGCCGCCGCGAGCAGCCTTTTTTCATCGGGTGAAACAACGTCGGTTACGGCGGGTTTTCCTTCCGTCAGCGTCCCCGTTTTGTCGATTACAACGGTTTTTATGCCGCGGAGAAGTTCCAACGCCTCCGCGGACTTTATTAAAATTCCGTCCGGCGCGCCCCTTCCCATGCCGACCATAACCGCAGCCGGAGTCGCCAGCCCGAGCGCGCAGGGACAGGAGATTACGAGAACGGATATGCCCGCGGTGAGGGAGACCGGAAGAGATCCGCCGGCAAAAAGCCATGCGGCAAACGCCGCCGCCGCGATCGCTATGACGACGGGAACAAAAACCGCGCTAACCTTATCGGCGAGTTTTGCGATCGGGGCTTTCGTCGAAGTCGCCTCGTCCACAAGGCGGATTATTTGGGCGATTACGGTGTCTTCGCCTACCTTTTCCGCTCGCATTTTGAAATACCCGGATGTGGAAACCGACGCGCCGACGACCTTTGCGCCCGTCGATTTGTCAGCGGGCAGGCTTTCGCCCGTGATCGCGGATTCGTCTATCGCGGCATATCCCTCGACGATCTCGCCGTCGGCCGGAACGCTTTCGCCGGCGAGTACGACGAGAATATCGCCGGGGAGAACTTCACTCGCGGGAATGATTTTTTCGTTTCCGTCCGGGGTCAAAACGCGGGCGGTTTTGGGTGAAAGTCCGATAAGTTTTGACAGAGCGTCCTTCGTGCGCCCCTTCGCGCGCGTTTCTAAAAATTTTCCGAAAGTTACGAGTGTGAGGATTATGCCAGCGGATTCAAAATATAAGTCGGGGTGCGCTAAGCCGTGCGCTCCGCCGTGAGAAGCGGAAATATATAACAGATTATATATAACGTATACGCCGTAAACCGCAGCCGCGGACGTGCCGACGGCGATCAGCGAATCCATATTCGGCGAACCGTTAAAAAGGGATTTGAAGCCCGCCGAAAAATATTTTTTGTTGACGAAAAGAACGGGGAGAAGGAGCAAAAATTGCGTGAAAGCGAACGCCGCGGGGTTTTCCGCCGCGGATACGGCGCGCGGGATCGGAAGATTTAGCATCGAACCCATCGCAATATAGAGCAAAGGCAGGGAAAAAACGGCGGAAATAATCAGCCTTTTTTGCATTTCATGGGTTTCGGGGTCGGATTCACGGGGCGTTTGCGGTGTTTTTTCCGCGTTTCCCCCGGCTTTTTTATTGTTAAATTTCGCCTTTTGTGTTTCGATTTTTGGTTTTTCCGGATCGTGAAATTCCGTTTTTTCGACGTTGTTTTTTTCGTTTTGAGAGTTACCGTTTTTTCGGCTTTGCGCGTTGGCGGCAGGCGGATCTATACCGCCGATTTTTTGCTTTTCCGTATTGTAAAGATCCGTTTTTTGGCTTTCGGTTTTTGTGGCTTGCGTGCCGTAAACAGACGGTTCTATACCGCCGATTTTTGGGCTTTCGGTATTGTAAAGATCCGTTTTTTGGCTTTTGGTTTTTTGGGCTTGCGTGCCGTAAACAGACGGTTCTACACCGCCGATGTTTCGGCTTTCCGGATTGCCGAATTCAGTTTTTTTGTTTTCGTCTTTTGCCGTTTGAAATCTGTTTGCCGCCGTTTTTATCCCGTTCGTTGAGGAAAGTCCGCGCATGTTCGCCGCCTTGTAAACGCCGGCCGCGGACGCGCCGTAGCCCGCGCTCTTGACCGCAGAAATAATCGCCTCTTGACACGAAAGATTCTCGTCGTACAAAACCGTCATACTGTTTTTTAGCGGATTCACGGAGACGGTTTCAACGCCCGCGAGTTTTTGAACGCTTTTTTCTACTCTCGCGGCGCAGGCGGCGCAAGACATACCCGTTACATTAAATTGTTGTTTTTTCATAAAACTCCTTACGCCGTTTCTATGCGGCGTTATCTTTTTTTATTATATAGCGTAAACTTTTAAATTAAACATATGTCTGATTTAAAACCGCATAATATTATGCGGAGGCAAAAGACAACGTATTTTGTCGGGTTTATCGCCGCGCATTAAACGGATGCCTTGCGGCCCTCCGCCGTCTTTAAATGACGGCGGATTTAATCCGCACCGTGTACGGATTAAAAGTTTAATATAGTATATCATTATAGTGCGAAAAAGTCAAGTACGCACTTTTTTATCATATAGTATCAAAAAAGATACTTAGGCTATTGACTTTTTGTATTAAAATTGATATAATATAAAATATATAATGCGCGGCGCGGAATGCGGAACGGAATTTAACCGCCGATCATCACCGCCCGCACCTCTACACGTCTCACAAGAAAAGGAATTTTTACGACCTTCATTACGAAACGGAATTCGCCATATAATTACCGTTTGCTAATCACCGGACATTAACAACCGCCGCATCGATTTTTATGTCGTGTAATCCCGGCGGATCGCAGTATGATTAAATTTTGTTTTATCAATTTTAGAGATATTGAAAACATCGGAACGCCGACACGAACGCGGAGAATATATGGAATATAAATCCGTTTAGGTATAAGGGTATTATTACGACACTGAAACGGGGTTATTCTACCTTAAATCCCGCTACTACGATCCCGACACGGGCAGATTTATCAACGCCGATGACCCGAGCGTATTTGACTTGACGAGCGGTGAGTTGAACGGATATAACCTTTATGCTTATTGTTACAATAATCCGGTCAATAATGTTGATCCGAGCGGACGATTTGTATTGACGGCGTTGGCAATAGGGCTAATAGTAGGCGCGATAATAGGCGCGACCGTCGGCGGGATTGTGGCATATGACATTGCGAGCGAAAGCGGCGCGACGGGCTGGGAACTTTTTGGTTGGACAATGCTTGGCGCAATAGGCGGCGGGATAATAGGCGGAGCGATAGGCGCGGG
>JAISNN010000050.1 GCA_031276195.1 Clostridiales bacterium | reverse complement strand
TCTTGCTTGAATTTACCGTCATACTTCCTATTCTTTCCCATACTCCCCGCTCCCTCCTTTTCTATTATATCATAATCTTTTTCCTCTGTCCAACTCTTGGGGCGCGGTACAGCCCTCTTTCAAAAATTTTTAGTAATTTGTGAGAAAACAATTTTTATCTTTATTTAAAATTATCCGGGAAAAACTTTTTCGTAAAAAGTTTTTCCCGAACCCTTTTCAAAAACTTTTAGTAAATTGCGCGAAAACAATCTTTGTCTTTGATTTAAGCCGTCGTTTTTATTTTTTTTCGTTTATATCGCGCGGTAATTTGATTTTCGGGGTAGATTTTCCGCTTTTTTTTCATTTTTTTCCGTCATTATAATTGACTAAAATTTCAAATGCGTATATAATTATCTATACGCGTTATTCCGCAAGCGGAATCAAGCGGCGTTTTTACCGAAAAACAAGCCGCCGCGGATAAATAAAAAGCGTAAACGAATCCGCGAAAAAACAAAACGGAATATGTAATTCAAAGCGGAAAATAAAAAACGGCGGATAAAAAGCGCAAACGAATCCGCGTATTTTTAAAAAACAAAAGCAATGCGTATTAAAAAAAACAATGCGTAGTTAAAACAAACAAAAACCGATATACAAAAAAAACGGATTTTAAAAAATAAAGAGGATTTCAGATTTAGATTCGGAGGCTAAAAAAAAGGTGTCTAAGAAAAAATCAAAAATTCAACTGATCATATTGAGCGCGCTGATCGTGATTTTGGGCGTCGCGTGCGTTTTGAAACTCGATCAAGGGCAGCTGGGCGACTACGATTATAAGGGTTTCGCGCACATCATCAAGCTGGGGCTGGACTTGAAGGGCGGCGTATACGCCGTCTTCCAGGTCGACGAGAGCAAAGAAGCCGCGACCGACGCCGCGATCAACGGCACGATCGACAACCTGCAAAGAACGCTCGCGACAAAGGGCTTCACGGAAGCGGTCGTCGTCCGTCAAGGCAGCGAAGGGAATTGGCAGATCCGAGTCGAAGTGCCGGACGTAGAAGATCCGCAGACGATTTTCGATATGATCGGCAAACCCGCTTATTTGGAATTTAAAATTCCCGTCGACGAAGACCCGAACGCCGAGCCTTATATCACGGGAAAAAACGTCGTGGACGCTTATGCGGACTATCAAGAAACCGACCCCGTCGTCGTCTTGAAACTCGACGCGGAAGGAACGGAAAAATTCCGCCAGGCGACGACGGACAGAAACGGCAAGGATATCGGAATCTATCTCGACGGATCGGAAATCGCAAGCCCGACCGTTAAGTCTATCATATCGGACGGAACGGCGACGATCACGGGCGTGGGCGACTATAAGGCGTGCGAGGCTCTCGCGCTCAGAATCCAAAGCGGCGCGTTCACCGTCGCCTTGCAAACCGTCGAAAACAGAACGATCAGCCCGACTTTGGGCGTAAACGCCATCAAAAACAGCATCGTTGCGGGAATTATCGGAATCGTCTTAATCATCGCGCTTTTGATATTCCTTTATAGACTTTTCGGCGTCGCCGCGTCTGTCGCGCTTCTCGCGTATACCGTCCTCACGATCGTAGTCTTAGGCATCTTCCCGTGGGTTCAATTGACCCTTTCGGGTATCGGCGGTATCGTCCTCGGTATCGGTATGGCGGTGGACGCGAATATCATCATATTCGAGAGAATAAAAGACGAATTCGAAAAAGGCAAGCCCATACCCGCCGCCGTCAACGTCGGCTTTAAACGGGCGGCGGGCGCGATCATAGACTCCAACTTGACGACGATTTTGGGCGGCTTGGCTCTCCTCATATTCGGACCCGCGTCCTTGCAGAGTTTCGCCGTAACGCTTATGATAAGCATCGTGCTTTCGTTCTTTACCGCGCTGGTCTTAACGAGAAGAATCGTCAAACTGCTTTTGGTTTTCGACAACAAAACCGCGAAAAAATATAACCTCAAAACCGAAAAAGACGGCTTCGGAAAAGGACGTCTGTTCGTCGAAAAAATAAAGAAAATCAAAATCGCCCAAAATTATAAAAGGTGGTTTTTGATCCCCGCCGCCGTCGTATTGCTCGCCGCCGTTATGTTCACCGTGTTCGCGGTCAAAGATAAGGACTTCTACGCCGGAATGAATCTCGGACTCGACTTCACGGGCGGAACGACGCTCGACGTCCGTCTGCTCAATTTGTCGGATACCGTGGACTTCGACGACGAAAAAACCTACGCGGAACACAGCAAGATTATATCGGATATCGTTGAAAAAGCGGGCTTTAAAGTCAGCCAGGTTCAAAAGGCGGACGGAAATATCATTCAAGTGAGATACAATAACATCACGGGCAAGGGCAACGACGAAGAGGCAAAACTCAAAAACGACGAAATTATAGCCGCGCTTTTTAAGCATTACGGCGAAAAATATAATTCGGACGGTAACGAAAAAGTCGCTATGTCCGACTTTACGACGGATTTTAGAAGCGCGTCCGCAAGAGCCGATTTGCTCTTGAAAGCCTTGGGCGCGGTCGCCGCCGCTTTGCTGGCAACCCTCCTTTATATCGCGGTCAGATTCAAACTGCGCTACGGTCTGGCGGCCGTTCTCGCCCTCATTCATAATATAATCCTTATGACGGCGGCGACGATCATCTTCCATGTACCCGTAAACGCATCCTTTATCGCCGCGCTGGTTACGATCATCGGCTACGCGATCAACGATATCATCGTCATATTCGACCGCGTGAGAGAAAATATATCGCTGCTCGACAATAAACAAAAATACGACGCGGACGGCGTGGCAAACGCCGCCGTGGGCGATACCGTAACCAGAACGTTCTATACGACGCTGACAACGCTCGTTACGATCATCTTGCTCGCGATTTTGGGCGGAGCGGCGATGCAGGAATTCGCTCTGCCCATCATATTCGGTCTTTTGATCGGCTTCTATTCGTCGCTCTTCGTCGCGCCGTCGATTTGGTCGCTTTTCGCTAAGGACGCGATCAAAAGAGAGGGAGAGAAAAAACGCGTCCAAACGGACGTTTCAACGCTCCCGCAAGAGGAACGCGGACAAATAACCGCCGCGCCCCCGATCGCGCCGCTCGTCCCGGCGGCCGCGGAGGGAACCGCCGCCCCCGCCCTTACCGCCGCCGCGCAAAAATCCGAGAAAAACGAAAAACCGAAAACGCGGTATAATTACGTCAAAAACTATAAAAAGAAAAAATAACCGTACAAAAATATGAAAGAGCCTTCGATTGAGAGGGCTCTTTTATGAACCCCCGAGTTTATAGTTCAAAACGATCCGGATAGGGATAACTATTCCCCTCCGTGGGAGGGGAATTAAGCGGCCGCCCCACCCCCTAACCCCTCCCACGGAGGGGAATGTAAGGATAATGAGAGGATTCGCCCCACCCCTTTGATCCCCTCCCACGGAGGGGAATAGCGGATAATAAGTAAAATTATCGTTAGAATGCGTCGCTTTTGTTTTTTATCGTCATTTCCCGCGGAGGGGAATAGCGGATAATGATAGAAAAGCCGTTATAATGCGCCGCTTTCACTTTAAAAAGATGGGGGGAATATGCAAAATATATCAAAAAGCATTATTTTATTTCATCAAAACGAATCTTTAAAAATTCTTAGAAATATCTGTGAAAAAAATTGAAATGCCGTTATAAAAGAACAAACCGAAAAACTTAAAAAATCCTTTAAAATATCGGGAAAAATTATGAAAATACGTTATAAAAAGAGAAAAACGATCGACCGGAATCTCGCCGCCGAATTGTCGGAAAAAACGGGGCTTTCTTTGCTTGCCGCCGATTTGCTCGTTTCGGCTGGGGCGGAGAGTGAAGAGGAGATCGGACGGTTTTTGAATCCCGGAAAGGCGGACTTTCTCGACCCTTTTAGGCTGCCCGATATGCGCGCCGCGGCGGAGAGAATCTTATCCGCGCAAAAAAACGGCGAAAGGATCGTCGTCTACGGCGATTATGACTGCGACGGGGTTTGCGCGGCGGCGATTTTGTACGGCTTTTTGCGTGATAAAACCGAGGTTTTTTACTATATACCGAACCGCAAAGACGGCTACGGATTGTCCGTCTTTGCGATCGATAAGATCGCCGAAAACGTCTTTCCCGACCTTATAATCACCGTCGATTGCGGAATCGCGTCCGCCGCAGAAGTCGAATACGCCAAAGAATTGGGAATCGATATCATCATCACCGATCACCATACGCCGCAAGAAATTTTTCCCGATACGCTGATTTTAAACCCGAAAGTCAAGTATTCGTATGAGGAGCGCAAAAAGCGGAACAATATAAATATAGACGTGAACGCGGAGGCGAATGAAAATAAAAACGTCAGTACGAATAGAAATATAAACGGGAACGCGAATGCGGATATACACGTAAACGAAAATATAAGCGCAAATCCGGATATAAATTCAAATGAAAACATAAACGGGAACGCGAATGAAAATAAAAACGATAACGCGAATGAAAATTCAAAACGCAATGAAAACGATAATGCGGATTTAAATGAAAACGCAAACGAAAATATAAGCGCGGATTCAAATAAAAAAGTAAATTCAAATTCAAATGAAAACGTAAATTCAAACATAGCCGCCCCTTGCGGAAATCCCGAAAAACCGAAAAACGAACCGGACGGCTACCCGAATCCCCTTTGCGGCGCGGGCGTCGCCTTTAAACTTGTCGAAGCGGTCGGAGGGTTCGCGGCGGCGGAGAAATTCTTGGGGCTTGCCGCAATCGCAACCGTCGGGGATATCGTTCCGCTGACGGGCGAAAACCGCGCAATCACCGCGCTGGGGCTGAGCGCGTTGAACGAATCCCGCGCGCCCGTCGGAAAGGGACTAAAAAGACTCTGCGCCGCCCTGAAATTAGAAAAAATCACCGCCTCCGATATCGCCTTTATGATCGCGCCGCGCCTAAACGCCGCCGGCAGAATGGGGATCGCCGACAGAGCGTTGGAACTTTTGATTTCGGACGACTATTTCAATATCGATTGCCTCATAAACGAGTTGAACGCCGACAATAAAGAAAGACAGACGGTCTTGACCGATATCGTAAACGATGTGTACGACAAACTTTTAGGCGAAGATTTGAACGGTACGCGCTGTATCGTCCTCGCCGACGAAGGCTGGGACGGCGGCGTTTTGGGTATCGCCTGCGCGAAAATCGCCGAACAGTTCAACCGCCCCGTCATTCTTTTCACCGAAAATGAGGGAATTCTGAAAGGTTCGGCGCGGAGCATAGACGGAATCGATATATTCGAGGCGATATCGCGCTCGAAAGAACTTTTTACCGCATTCGGAGGACACGCGCAGGCGGCGGGCGTCAGCTTGAAACGCGAAAATATAGACGTTTTCCGACGGGAAATAAACGATTTTTTAAAGAAATACGACGAGAGCGTCTTCGCGCCCGAGATAATTTACGACGCGATACTCGAAAAAAAACCGACGCTTAGCGAAATCAAAGAGATCGGACGCCTCGAACCCTTCGGAGAGGGCAACCCGAAACCGCTGTTTCTGTCCTTTGAAAACGAAATGAATTTTTTGAGAATCAAAAATACGCGGCATATAAGAGAAAAGACGGGAAACTATGAAACGGTCGGATTTAATATGACGGACACAGCCGAATTTTTGAACAGCGGAACCAAAAAAGCCGTGCTGACCACGATCGAACGCGCCGAATATAACAATACGGAATATTTAAAGGCGGTGGTTGCCGGGTGCTTCGCCGCGGAGGTAGAGGCTTGCTTTGACAGAGAAAGACTTTTGGAGGCGTACGTTTCCGCGGCGGCGTTTTCGCCGAAAGCCGATAAGAAAAAGGCGCGGAAAAAAGGGAAAGACGGGAGCGCGGTAAGCGTAAAAGACGGCGATAATATTTTGCAAGCGGAGAGTGCAATAAGCGCCGCGGATAGTGATATTGATAAGAAAATATCGGGGGATATCACGAAAGACGGGAGTGCGGTAAGTGTAAAAGACGGCGATAATATTTTGCAAGCGGAGAGTACAATAAGCGCCGCGGATAGCAATACCGATAAAAAAATATCGGGAAACGCCGTAAAACGCTTTGAAAAAAATCAATTAAAGGCTATAATAAATGAAACGGGGCGTTTGTACGGCACGGCGTTCGCCGCCTTTGACGACAAAACCGCCGCCGGTTTCTATAAACTTTTTAACGAGATTGCGCCCGATAAACTGCTGATTTTTTGTTACCGTTCCGCCGAGTCGAAAAATCCTTACAACCGTTTGATTCTGTCGCCTAAGGACGCGGCGTTCGAGTATTACGATAGAGTGGTCTTTCTCGATCCGCCGCTGTTCGATCCGTCCGAATATACCGCGGCGGAAGTCTTTGTGAGCGGCGGCGAAAACCCTTTGAATGCCGAATTGAGGGCCGCCGGGCTCTCGGATTCCGCCGTGAGGGAAATCTATATACGCATCCGCGCCTTTGTCAAAGACGGCGGTACGGCGGAGGGAGGACTGCGCGCGGTCTATGCGCGAATCGTTTCGGATCGGAAATTCTCGAATACGGAATTCGCCGCCGCCTTTTCCGTTTTCGCGGAATTGGGGCTTTTAAAAATCGATAGGGACGGACGTATCACCTTGACGGAAAATAAAACGAATCTCGAAAATTCCGCGATATATAAAGCGTGCGGAGCCGGGAAATAAAGCCGAATAAAACGGGGAATTAAGGATAAGTTGTTTCGGGAAAAACTTTAAGGATAGTTATTTCGGGAAAAACTTTTTGAAAAAAGTTTTTCCCGTACCCTTTTCAAAAACTTTTAGTAGTTTTGAAGAGAATATGAAATATCGTTAAATAATTTTCTAATCGGACGCCCCACCCCTTTATCCCCTCCCACGGAGGGGAATAGCGGATAATTAGAGAGGTTCGCCCACCCCTTTGTCCCCTCCCACGGAGGGGAATTAAATGGAAAAACGAATTAACGATGTAAAACTAACCGCTAACCACTGACAAAATAATCATTTCCGGCGATCACTAATCACTAACAAATACTGCAATCACTAACCGACGATCACTAATCACTAACAAATACCGCAATAACCGATCGCCGATCACTAATAAATAAACGCAATAACCGATCGCCGATCACTAACAAATACCGCAATAACCGATCACTAATCACTAACAAATACCGCAATAACCGATCACCGGTCATTAACGAATACCGCAATCACTAACCGCTGATCACTAATCACTAAACAAACGACGGGGAGCAAAAAAATTGGATTTCGACGCGTTGATTGAAAAACTTAAAAACGCCTACGGAGGGCATGATTTTGAAAAAATTATGTCGGCTTTTGAGTTTGCCAAAAAGGCGCACGACGGGCAGAAGCGCGCTTCGGGAGAGGATTATATAATTCACCCTTGCGCGGTCGCCGAAATTCTCGTCGATATGAAAATGGACGTTTCCACGATCATCGCGGCTTTTTTGCACGACGTATTGGAGGACACGAAAGTTCCCGACGCGGAAATGGCGGCGGTTTTCGGCGGCGAGATCGTTACGCTTGTCAAGGGGGTAACGAAATTCGACAAACTGAAATTCGCGAACAAAATAGACGAAGAAGCCGAAAATCTGCGCAAAATGTTTTTGGCGATCGCGGAGGATATCCGCGTCGTCATAATCAAACTCGCCGACCGCCTCCACAATATGCGCACTCTCTCCGTCAAAAATGAGGAGAGCCGCCGCCACACAGCCTTGGAAACTTTGGAAATTTACGCGCCTTTCGCGGGACGGCTGGGTATGTCGCAGATCAAGGTCGAATTGGAAGACCTCGCGATGTATTATCTCTATCCCGCCGAATACGCCGACTTAAAGCAAAAGGTTCAAACCAAACTGACCGAAAGACAGGAATTTATAAACAAGGTTTGTTCCGAGATCAAGGTCAGAATCGACGAAATGGGAATCGGGGGCGAAGTCTACGGCAGACCGAAACATTTTTATAGTATTTTCAACAAAATGCGCCGCCAAAATAAGAAATTCGAAGAGATTTTCGACCTTATCGCCGTCCGCGTCATCGTGGACAGCGTGAAGGATTGCTACGCCGTTTTGGGAGTCATTCACACGATGTGGACGCCCGTCCCCGGACGGTTCAAAGACTATGTCGCAATGAAAAAAGCGAATAACTATCAGTCCCTCCACACCACGGTTTTTACGAAATTCGGCGCGCTTTTCGAGATCCAAATCCGCACGAAAGAAATGCACGAGATCGCCGAATACGGAATCGCCGCCCACTGGAAATACAAAAACCCCCAAGCGTGGAGCGATTCGGAGTTCGGCGGCGACCGCTTGAATTTTATAAAGGGATTTATGGAGGCGGATATCAGCCTCTCGGATAATAAGGAATTCTTAGAAATCGTCAAATCGGACATCGGTCAGCACGAATTGCTGGTCTTTACGCCCAAAGGTAAGGTCATCGACTTGCCCGTGGGTTCTACGGGAATCGATTTTGCATACAACATACACAGCGAGTTGGGGAATAAATGCGTCGGAATCAAGATCAACGAGAGAATGGTTCCCATCGAAACCAAACTCCAAAGCGGCGACGTCGTCGAAGTCTTGACCAACGCGAATTCAAAAGGTCCCTCCCGCGACTGGCTCAAAATCGTCCGCACAACGGGCGCGAAGTCCAAAATTCATCAGTTTTTCAAACGCGAGATGAAGGACGAGAACATAAAAAAGGGAAGGGATATGCTGGAAAGCGAAGCGCGGCATAAGGGCTATAATTTTTCCGAACTGTTGCAAGGGAAAGGTCTTAGCGCGGTTATGAAGCGGTATATGTTCACCTCCGAAGACGATATGTTCGCCTCCGTAGGCTACGGCGGCATGAGTACCAAACAGATTTTGTTCAAACTGATCGAGGTGTTCAAAAAGGAAAAAAAGACCGAATATAAGGAAAAAGGCGCGGACGCCGCCGCGGCGGAAAAAAAAGAAACCGTCGGGGGAATTATGATCGGCGCGTATCACGAACAAAACGCGCGCTACGCCAGCTGCTGCAACCCCCTCCCGGGCGACCCCATCGTCGTATACCTCAGCAAAGGACGCGGCGCGGCCGTCCACCGCAAAGACTGCCCGAACCTGAAAGGACTCGAACCCGAACGCCTCCAAGACGCCGAATGGCCGACAGTCATCGAAAACGCCCTGAACGCGAATATACGCGTTACGGTCGTCGACCGTAAAGGCATATTCTCCGAAGTCTCCGCGCTGGTCAATAACTTGGGATATTCGATCAATTCGTTCAGCGGAAATCTGCTCGGAACGGACGCGTCCGGAATCACAAAAGGCGATATCAAACTGTCCGTAAAAATAAAAACTATGAGCGAGTTAAACGCGCTCTTGAATAAACTGCGCGCCGCAAAAGACGTCATAGAAGTCCAAAGATTTTAGTTTTTTTGGGGTTGGTTTAGTTTTTTAGTTTAAAGAATGCGGGGGAAAACTTTTTGAAAAAAGTTTTCCCCCGCCCCCCTTTTCAAAAACTTTTAGCGAATTATTTCATATAAAAATTACGGTATAGTACCGCGAAAATACAATATAAAAGGCGAGGTATAGTACCGCGGAAATGCGAGTAAAAGACGGGGTATAGCGGCGCGGAAATGCGAGTAAAAGACGCGGTATAGTAGCGCGGAAATGCGAGTAAAAGGCGGGGGATAGTGGCGCGGAAATGCGAGTAAAAGACTGGGTATAGTGGCGCGGAAACGTAAGGTAAAAGACGCGGTATAGTGGCGCGGAAACGTAAGGTAAAAGACGGGGGATAGTAGCGCGGAAACATAAGGTAAAAGACGGGGTATAGTATCGCGGAAACGTAAGGTAAAAGACGCGGTATAGTACCGCGAAAATACAATATAAAAGGCGAGGTATAGCGATGAAATTTATCACGATAGAAAATTCCGTTCTTTCGGAAAATACCTATTTGGTTTGGAACGAAAACACTTTGCGCGGCTTTCTCATCGACCCCGGTTCGGACGGGAAAAAAATCGAGAAAGCGGCGGCGGAAAGGAATATAAAAATCGAGGCGGTTTTTCTCACTCACGGGCATTTTGACCACGCGCTGTCTGCAAAATACTTTCAAGAGCGCGGCGCGAAAGTCTACGTCCACGCGGAGGACGCGGACAAATTGACTTCGGGAACGGCTATCGACCGCTTTTTCGGCGTGAAATTCCCGACGTTTTTTGCGGACGTAACCTTTGAAACGGACAATAATATTTTAAAATTCAATGAAATAAATTCAAAAACGAACCGAAACAAAACTTCGGAAATTCGAGCGGCGGATTCAAAAACGGACGGGGATAAAACTTCGGAAATTCGAGCGGCGGATTCAAAAACGGGCGGAAATAAAACTTCGGAAATTCAAGGGGCGGATTCAAAAACGGACGGGGATAATATTTTAAATTCCGGCGGAAACGTTCCGAGAATTGAAAAGGATAATACCGTCGAATTTCAAGGAATGCGTTTCAAAATAATCCATACGCCCGGGCATTCAAAGGGCGGCGTATGCTACTTTTTTGAGGACGAGGGCGCGCTCTTTTCGGGCGATACGCTTTTTTCGGGCGATATCGGCAGGAGCGATTTTGTCGACGGCGATTTTTTTGAGTTGAAAAATTCTATCATATCAAAGTTGTTCGCGCTGCCCGACGGCACGGCGGTATACCCGGGACACGAGGAAGCGACGGAGATAGGAAAGGAGAGGAATAATAAGCGTTTGTTCGGAGAGTGATCGGTCGGTTTATCGGCGCGGCGGTATACCCGGGACACGGGGAAGCGGCGGAGATAGGTAAGGAGAGGAATAATAAGCGTTTGTTCGGAGAGTGATTCATAATTTCATTTAACCTATTGACAAAAAAGAGGATTTGATGTATAATATATTCGTTGAAAAATACGGGATAGATCCGCTTTAAAAGGGAAGCAAAAATACAAAATCCGAAACGGAATAAAAAAGACGTTTACGAACCTTTTTGCGAATCGAAACGCCGATTTAAGAAACACCGTTTAGACAAAATAAAAAAATACTTAGGGAGAAATAAATTATGGCTGAAATTAAATATTCCGACGGGCGGTATGAGGGCGAGGTAAAGGACAGCGAACCGCACGGACGGGGAGTATATTATTTTGCCGACGGCGGCCGTTACGACGGAGAGTGGGAAGACGGCAATTTTCACGGACGGGGAGTATATTATTATGCCGACGGCGACCGTTACGACGGAGAGTTTAAAGACGGCAATTTCAACGGACGGGGAGTAGAATATTTTGCCGACGGCGGCCGTTACGAGGGAGAGTGGAAAGACGGCGAAAGGAACGGACACGGAATATTGTATTATGCCGACGGCGACCGTTATGAAGGAGAGTGGAAAGACGGCAAAAGGAACGGACGGGGAGTAGAATATTATGCAGACGGCGGCAAACATTACGACGGAGAGTATAAAGACGGCAATTTCAACGGACACGGAGTAGAATATTTTGCCTCCGGCAACCGTTACGACGGAGAGTATAAAGACGGCAAACCGCACGGACACGGAGTATTATATTTAACCTCCGGCAACCGTTACGACGGAGAGTGGAAAGATGGCAATTTCAACGGACGCGGAGCATTGTATAATTCAGACGGCAAAATTTTTTATGACGGAGAGTGGAAAGACGGCAAATGGCACGGATACGGAGTGGCGTATTATACCTCCGGCGACCATTACGACGGAGAGTTTAAAGACGGCAATAAACACGGACGCGGAGTAATGTATTTTGCCGATGGAAGCAAGCGCAAAGGAAAATGGAAAAACGATAAACGCGTCGGATTGTTCGGGTGGTAAAGTTTGCTTAAAAAAACAATTTAAATGATAAAATACAAAATCCGAAACGGAATAAAAAAGACGTTTACGAATCTTTTTGCGGATCGAAACGCCGATTTAAGAAACACCGTTTAGACAAAATAAAAAAATACTTTTAGGGAGAAATAAATTATGGCTGAAATTAAATATTCCGACGGGCGGTATGAGGGCGATGTAAAGGACGGCGAACCGCACGGACGGGGGGTATATTATTATGCCGACGGTAAGGTCTGTTACGACGGAGAGTTTAAAGACGGCAAAAGGAACGGACTGGGAGTATGTTATTATGCCGACGGCGACCGTTACGACGGAGAGTGGAAAGACGGTGAGAAGAACGGACACGGAGTAATATATTACCCCGACGGCAAGGTTTATTACGACGGAGAGTTTAAAGACGGCAAATGGAACGGACGCGGAGTATGTTATTATGCCGACGGCGACCGTTAGGACGGAGAGTATAAAGACGACAAGCGGAACGGACGCGGAGTATATTATTATGCCTACGGCGGTCGTTACGACGGAGAGTTTAAAGACGGCGAACCGCACGGACACGGAGTGGAATATTTTGCCGACGGCGACCGTTATGACGGAGAGTGGAAAGACGGCGAACGGAACGGACACGGAGTAGAATATTTTGCCGACGGCGACCGTTACGAGGGAGAGTGGAAAGACGGCAAACGGAACGGACACGGAGTATATTATTTTGCCGACGGCGGTCGTTACGACGGAGAGTGGAAAGACGGCGAAAGGAACGGACGCGGAGTAATGTATTTTGCCGACGGCGGTCGTTACGACGGAGAGTTTAAAGACGGCAAATCAAACGGACACGGAGTATTGTATAATGCCGACGGCGACCGTTACGACGGAGAGTGGAAAGACGGTGAGAAGAACGGACGGGGAGTATATTATTTTGCCTCCGGCGACCGTTATGACGGAGAGTATAAAGACGGCAAATGGAACGGACGCGGAGTATTGTATTTTGCCGACGGCGGCCGTTACGACGGAGAGTTTAAAGACAGCAAAATGCACGGACACGGAGTAATGTATTTTGCCGACGGCAAAGTTGTTTATGACGGAGAGTTTAAAGACAATAAACCCGTCGGATTGTTCGTGTGATAAAGTTGACTAAAAAAAGCAATTTAAACGGCAAGAAAATCAGGAATACAAAAAAAGCGTTATACAACGAAAGAATCAGAAATACGAAAAGACAATCAAAGGCAAGAAAAGTTAGGAATACGAAAAGACAATCAAAGGCAAGAAAATCAGAAATACAAAAAAAACGTTAAATAACGAAAAAAAATTAGGAATTTAAAAAAGGAATGATGAGAGAACCCGACAGTGTTTCGAGGCTTACGGCAAGTTTTTCCAAACTGCCCGGTGTGGGGCGCAAAACCGCGGGCAGGTACGCCTATGCGGTGATCAATATGAGCGCGGGGGACGCCGCCGAATTCGCCGCGGCGATCGCGGACGTCAAGGCGAGCATACGCCTCTGCAAAACTTGCGGAAATTTTACCGATTCGGACGAATGCGAGATCTGCCGCCGCCGCGACCGTTCGACTATCCTTGTCGTCAAAGAGCCGAAGGACGTCTCCGCGATCGAAAAAATCGGCGAATACGGAGGAGTCTATCATATCCTGCACGGCGTTCTCGACCCGAACAACAATATCGGTCCGAACGAGATCAGAATCAGAGAACTTGTCGGACGGTTGAACGGCGTTTCCGAAGTCATCATAGCGACCAACCCCGACCTTTTGGGCGAGGCGACGGCTATGTATATCGCCAAACTTTTGAAGCCTTTCGGAATCAAGGTTTCGCGGATCGCGCACGGACTGCCCGTCGGCGCGGAGATCGAATATGCGGACGAATTGACGCTTTCGAGGGCGATTTCGGACAGAAAGACGATGGAATGAGGGATAAAAAACGCTTTAAAAAGTTCCTTATTTTTTGGAACGACGGATGAAAAATTACGGGACGAGAGAGAAAGGATCGGTAAAAAAATACTTAAAAAACTCTTTTTTTTGAATCACTAAAAATTCCGCTTTTCATTTTAATTTATGCGCGCTAAGTTTTTTTTTAAAAACCGCCGCGGGAGCGTGAAAATTATGTTGTAATATCCGCTAATGAGCGATTTTTCGACAAAACAACGGACGCTTTGCCAAATTCGGCTAAAATTTTTCAAGGATTTTCGTGGCTTTTCACCTCTTTTTATTGTATCATATTTATACGCTTTTCGCCGCCGTTTAAAAAAACGGTCGGTTTTGGAAAGGCGTAAACCGCGGATTCAAAAAAAGATTATTAGATTTTGAAACGCGTAAGCCGTAAATTCAAAAAAAGATTATTAGGCTTTGAAAAGCGTAAGCCGTAAATTCAAAAAAAGATAATTTAATTTTGGAAAGGCGTAAACCGCGGATTCAAAAAAAGATTATTAGGCTTTGAAAAGTGTAAGCCGTAAATTCAAAAAAAGAGGGTCGTTTCGGTTTTTAATTTCACGGAAATTGTCATTTTACCGTATGTTTACGAATAGGCTTATTATATGTTTGTTACGGTAAATTTTAAAAGAATCGTCAAAACCGCGCTTTTTTTCGCCGCTCTTTCCGCCGCGGGAATTTTGCTGTCAAACCCCGTGCTTGCCGCGGCGTACGCGGGATACGCGCCGGGAAAATTGCCCGTGTACAGCGTCGAAACCGAAAAACCGCTTATCAGTATCACATTCGACGCGGCGTGGGGCGCGGACAAAACCGCCCGAATCGTAGAGGTCTTAAAGCAATACGACGTTCCGGCGACGTTCTTTCTCGTCGGATTTTGGATCGAGAAATATGAAGCGGAAGCGAAAATGCTCGCGGACGCCGGAATCGAAATCGGTAACCACAGCGAAAATCACCCCGATATGGCGAAATTGCCGAAAGAAAAGATCAAAGATCAGTTGGAATCCGTCAATTCGCGGATAGAGGCGGTTACGGGCGAACGTCCGCGCTTCTTCCGTCCGCCTTTCGGGAGTTATAACGACAAAGTGATCGAGGCGGCGGCGGAGACCGGATTGACCGTCGTACAGTGGGACGTCGACAGCCTGGATTGGAAAGACAAAAAAGCCTCGTCCGTTACGGAAAGAGTTTTGAAAAAGGTTCGGAACGGCTCGATCATACTCTTTCATAACAACGGCGAATGCGTCGTCGGCGCGATATCGGTCTTGATCCCCGCGTTGAAAAATAAAGGGTTTGAATTTGTCAAGGTCGGCGACTTGTTATATACGGAAAATTACTTTATCGACCATACGGGACGGCAGAGAAAAAACCGATAAAACGAAAGTTTTTTTGACGAACGCCGTATATCGGGAGATGGGGAATTTTTAAAAACGCAAAAATTTTTTATCGGGAGATGAGGGAGATGAGAAATAAAAAATAGGGAATAAAGAATCGGGGCGGTTTTAAATCGGTCGCCCCACCCCTTTGATCCCCTCCCACGGAGGGGAATGTAAGGAAAGTGAGTGAAGTTTCGCCCCACCCCTTTGGTCCCCTCCCGCGGAGGGGAATGTAAGGAAAGTGAGTGAAGTTTCGCCCCACCCCTTTGTCCCCTCCCACGGAGGGGAATGTAAGGAAAGTGAGGGAAGTTTCGCCCCACCCCTTTGGTCCCCTCCCACGGAGGGGAATGTAAGGAATAGAATTTATGGTAACCGCCGTTTTTATCACACATTTTTAGAACTATCAAAATTTTTAAAAAACGGAGTAAAAGAAATTATAAAAAGCCTCTTTAAAATTTTTTATCGGGAGATGAGGGAGATGAGAAATAAAAAATAGGGAATAAAGAATTTTTAAAAAACGGAGTAAAATAAATTCTAAAAAATATCTTTAAAATTTTTTATCGGGAGATGAGAAAAAACGGGGAATAAAATAAATTCTAAAAATACTCTTTATCGGAAAATAAGAAACGGGGAATGTGAAAATAAAAACATTCTTTATCGGAAAATAAGGAATTTTTTAAAAAAAGGGAAATAAAAAGAAATTTTAAAAAATATTATATATCAAGCAATAAAGAATTCATAAAAAAGGTAAAAAATATTATTTGTCAAAAAATAAGAAAATTCAAAAAAGAGGGTACGAAAGAAGTTTTAGAAAATATTCTTTATCAAAAATTTAAAAACACGAAAATATAGCGGTTAACATTTTAAAGCAAACGTATGAAAGTTTAATTAGTATAATTCGCATAAAAGAATTTTTAAAAAAACATTTGGAGGACACTTATGAATTATGAACAGATGAACAACAACAACCTTCATCTGCGCGGAACCGTCGACTCCGAGCCGAAGTTCAGCCACGAGGTTATGGGCGAGGGCTTTTATGAGATCAATCTCAAAGTCAAAAGACTTTCCGAACAGTACGACATCCTGCCGATCACCGTTTCGGAACGCCTGCTCGCCGGGGCGAATGCCGAAGTCGGACAAGAAATCGGCGTTACGGGACAATTCCGTAGTTACAACAAAACCGACGAGGAAAAAAGCCGCCTTATGCTCACCGTGTTTGTGCGCGAAATCGATACGGAGGAAGAACGGTCAAATCCGAATATCATAACCTTGACGGGATACCTTTGCAAACGTCCCGTATACCGCACGACACCATTTAACCGCGAAATCGCCGATATGCTCCTGGCGGTCAACCGCGCCTACAATAAGTCCGATTACATACCCTGCATCGCGTGGGGCAGAAACGCGCGCTTCGTCAAAAATATGAGCGTCGGCGAAAAAATCACCGTCAGCGGAAGAATACAAAGCCGCGAATATCAAAAAAATATAGACGGCGTGATCGTGTCGAAAACCGCGTATGAGGTTTCGGTCAATAAAATCTTTATCGGAGGAAACGAGGCGGCGGGCTTAGGAGAGTTTAAGGACGGGCGCGAGGGCGAATACGGGGAAAGACGCGAGAGCGGATATGAAAGCAAAAGCGGAGGATACGGAGAAGGGCGCGAGAGCGGATATGAGAGCAAAAGCGGCGGATACGTGGAAGGACGCGAGAGCGGATATGAGAGCAAGAGCGGCGGATACGGAGAAGGACGCGAGAGCGGATATGAGAGCAAAAGCGGCGGATACGTGGAAGGACGCGAGAGCGGATATGAGGGCAAAAGCGGCGCGGAGTATGAGGCGAAGGGCGGTGCGGAAAACGAGGGCGGGAACGGCGGTTATCGGGCGATTATATAACGGACGGGCTTTTTTAGCCGCGCGGCATTCCTTAAAAACTTGCGTTAAAAGTTTTTGAAAGAGGACGCAGGGGAGAAACTTTTTTAAAAGTTTTTCCCCGTAATTTTTTTTAAGAAACGAAAGAAAGTTTTTCCGCGCGTTTTTCGCATAAATAATTTTTTATCTAAAATAAATTGTCATAAAATTCTTTTGTTCGCCGTATTCTTAATCATATGGTTAAAGCGTTAAAAAACGCCGCTTTTTATGTCGGCGCGATTATCGGCGCGGGGTTTGCGTCGGGGAGCGAAATAGCGTTGTTTTTTGAGGGGCAGAGCGTTATCGTAGCGGCGGCGGCCGGCATACTTTTGGGTTTTTTTGCGTCCGTTTTCGTGTATATCGGAAAGACGATGTACGATAACGATGAGAAAGCCGGGAGCGGAGAGCAAATCAAAAGTTATGAGAAAGCCGGGAGCGGAGAGCAAACCGGGAGCGGAACGGAGAATGCCGGAAGTATAAATCCGTGGAATTCTAAGAACATTGCAAAAAGCGCGATAAGCGTAAAATGCAGAGGAAATTGCGGAAAAACAATTGAAAAATATAACGCAAAAAGCGCGATAAGCGTAGACGGCGGAAAAAATTCGGCGGAAAATTCTCAAAGAGCGGCAGAATGCGGAAAGGCGGAAAGGCGTTCAACCCAAAACGGCGTAAAAAATTTATTTAAAAATCCCGAAAATAATTCATTAGAAGTTTCCGGAATAAATTCCCGAAAAAATTCTATAAAAAATTCCCGAAATTCGGAGGACTGCAAAAAAGGCGATTTTTTTGACATTTTCCCGAAAAGGTACGCGGCGGTTTTGAGGACGGCTTTTTTGATCTCCTCGTTCATAACACTCGCCGCGATGACGGCGGGAGCGGAAAAGGTTTTCGGGGCGTCGTTCGGCGTGAAATATATCGGGATCGTAAGCCTTATTCCCGCGGTTTTGCTGGGATTTTTAAACGCGGAAAAGTTGAAATCCGTCTTTTCCGTCTTGATTTTTGCCGTCGTTTGTCTGATCGCCGTCCTGTTTTTTGAGAGCGGAACGGGCGCGGGCGATTCGGGATTGAATTTTTTAAAATCCGTCTCATACGCCTCGATGAACGTCTTTTTGGGCGGCTATCTGATCGCGAAAAAGGCAGACGCGTCAAAAAAAGAGATCGTTTTGACGGGCGTTTTTTCCGCCGTCATATTGACCGCGCTGCTCGTTATGATTTATAATATCAATTTCGGAGGGAGCGGCGATATGCCCGTCATATCGGCCGCCGCCGCCGCCGGTTATGAGAAAGCCGCCGCCGTCATAGTCTTCGCCGCGATAATTTCGACGATGATTTCGACCGCGAAAACACTCCTGAATTTCGCGGAAAAAAGATACGGGGCGGTCGTTTCGGCGGTCGGGACGGTTGCCGCCGCTTTTTTTGTCAGTCTGGCGGGATTCAAAAACATCGTCGGGTACGCGTATCCCGCGATCAGCCTTTTTAGTTCGCTTTTTACGGTCTTGACGCTGATATATTTTATACGGAACGGCGCGGCAAATCGGAAACGTTTGTTTGTCGTGATCAAAACTAAGAGAAATAAAAACGCGGTCAATAAAGAATTTTTAACGGCGAAATGACGGCATAATATACGGAATTTATGGCGGCTATTCTCACGTTAAAAGATAAGGGAGGTAAGAATAAGACAATAAAGAATTTTTAACGGCAAAATGATTTGATTTTATTCCGAATATGTGATAAACTAATGTTCTAAACGAAAATCGAAGTTTGTGTCCGATCGGTAAAGAGCGAAAAAGTTTTCGTTTTTCGATATTACGGGTACGGATTTTAAGGATTTGTGTATGAAAAAGGTTATTTTGGTTGCCGCGGTCGTGATTTTATCGGTCATTTTGGCGTCTTGCGCTCCCGAGAGCGTCGAAAGTCTTTTGAGGCGCGAGTGGGACGATTATTTGAACGACAGCCTGACTTACGACGTCTACGACGCGTCGGACGCTTCGGAGGACGGGAAATATTCCGCCGCGCCCATAGGTCAAATGACCTTAGAAATGCGGTATTATTCAAATTCGCCGCTTAATACGCTCGGACACGGCGTCATAGAGGGCTTTACGGGTAACTATACGACTTTTAAAATGGAAGCGGACGTCAAAAAAGATGGCGGAACGGTGAAAGTCGGGATTGAATCGGAGGCCGTTTTTTCGGACGGTTCCGGACTGAAACCTCTCCGTTCGTATAAAAAGGTTACGGAAAACGGCGTTGCGGTCTATGAAATCGCCGCGGTTTACGGCGGTAAAAATTATGAATACACGCTGAAAAACGCGGACGGTGTGAAAAAAGGAGAAATAAAACTTAGCGGAACGTATTTTGACAACGAAATGATTTTCGCGCTTGTCCGTTCTTGTCCGCTGGAAAGCAAAGGGACGGGGCTGAATTTTCCTTTTAAGGTTCCGAGCGTTTTGGACGACGCGTCGAAGTTGACCGCGATGAGAGTCGTAAGCGCGGCGGGCAATAAGGTTACGTACCAAAGGAAAAGCGCGGGAAAGGGCGAAGAACCGCTCACGGACGGGGACTATATAACGAGGGAAGACGCGCTTAGATTCGCGTATGTTTCGGCGGTGAATCCGACGGACGGATTGGAAATGTACTATTTAAAGACGGGCGATTTTAAAGCCGGCGGCGAAGAAACATATATCCCCGTCAGAATGAAGCAAAACGGCTTGGAATATGTCTTTTGTAATCCGTCCTAAAAAGTAAAACGCGGCAAGGCGGAATGCGATAAGGTAATAACGTTATAATAATTCGGAATGCGATAAGATAGAATGTGATAAGATAGAATGTGATAAGATAGAATGTGATAAGATAGAATGCGATAAGATAGAATGCGATAAGATAGAATGCAATAACACGGAATGCGATAAGATAGAATGCAATAACACGGAATGCGATAAGATAGAATGCGATAAGATAGAATGCGATAACACAAAATGCGATATTATAAAACGCGGAAACGCAAAAATAATCGAAAAATTATGCGTTTCCGCGGCTAAATGTACCCGTAGCTCAGTGGATTAGAGCGTCGGACTCCGACTCCGAAGGTCAGAGGTTCAAACCCTCCCGGGTATACCAAAAAAAAATTTCGGCGCGCCAAATATACGGACGCGCCGATTTTTAAAACAAAATAAAAAAACTTTGAAATTTTCCGTATTATCCTTAATTCCCCTCCGTGGGAGGGGGTTAGGAAGCGGAGATTAAACGGAGCGAATTTTGAATAGCGGATTTTTTAGATAGAAACCGAATTGTTTTTGCAGGCAATAGCATTCGCTATTGCCAAAAACACAAGACGGTTTATAGCAAAAAAGACGCATTCTAAAATCCGTTCAAGTTTATTCGACGATTCCAAGGGTGGGGCGGCGATTTGGAATAAAAAATAAAAAAAAATTGAAATTTTCTATTTACAAAAAGTTAAATGTATGATATAATAAAACTATGGAAAAGTTGAGAAAAGAGTTTAATAAAAATATAACCTACGTTACGGCATATGTTATATCAGATGTTATACGGGGGGGGGGCAAATTTACCCTTTAAAGGGGTCTTTTTCCGATGTAAAGAATTTTTATGAAAAACTTCAAAACGGTCGCGTACGGCTTGAAATTGCGTAAATTTCGAGGCGTACACGGTCGTTTTTGCGTTATCCGTAAAAAGTGAGAAAATAAAGCGGAAACGCGGAGAAAATCAATTTTTATAGGCGCGAAAGATCGTTTTCACGTTGTTTAAAAAAGCAAAAAACAACAAAAAAGGAGATGCAAT
>JAISNN010000048.1 GCA_031276195.1 Clostridiales bacterium | reverse complement strand
TGCCGGTGTGGTGGAATGGCAGACGCGCTGGACTCAAAATCCTGTGTACGCGAGTACGTGTCGGTTCGAGTCCGACCACCGGCACCACGCAAAAAACCGCATTTTTTAGCGGTTTTTTGTTTTGTATAAGCGGATATGAATTTTTCGCGTTAATTTTAGGTTTCGGATAAGAGAATGCCGGTCAATTTATGCGGTTTCCAGCCAAGAGCAGAGGTTTTCTAATTGTGATGTGATGCCGGTCCATTCTTGATTTAGGTCGAGAGTCTTTAAGCCGATACGGTTTCCGCCGATCGTCATATCGTCATTCGGCGTTATCGCTTCGTCGGTTTTTGCATAGAGTATAACGCCCGCGACGTTACCGGCAGCGTTCTTGTCGCCGTTTTTAACATATGCGTAAATCTGGTAAAGGTTTTCGGATATAAACGTTCTTACGTTATAAAGCGTGTTGTGTTGCATAGTCCCGCGCTCGTAATACTTCGTGTCGATTATCAGACGTTTTTCTCCGCGTTGAAGAGTGATATCGGATTTCATTACGGGCAAGTACGGGCTGCGTTCTTTTTCCTCAACATCCCAATCAATGTAAGCGGATTTCGGAAAATATTCGGGATGATGCCTCACATAGTATGACAGTACGAATTTCTCATATAAACGGTACATTTCTTCGCCTTGCAGCCAAGACGCCAACTTGTGAGTTCCCGTTTCGGCGGTCAACAGCAAACCTTTGACGGTTAGGCGGCAAATTTCTAACAACATACGGTACGAGGCGTTGTTGCGGTGATATTTCAAAACATCCCATCTTATGGAAAGGGGTTTAACGTCGGAAACGTCGGCAAAGTAAAGCAGTAGTTTGCGAAGGGCTTTCTTTCTCTCGGGTTTTATGCCGCCATGGCGCAGGAGAAGAAGCAATATGCTTTTTAAAGCCCGGTTGTGCGGAGAGTCGGGAGAGAATTCGTCAAACGAACATACGAGCCTTCCTTTGATCCGTGTTTGTTGTTTTATGGTTTCCGCCGTGTTTATTTGACTGCGGAGTCCGGCGAGGGCTTCTTGTTTTTCAACGTAGTCCTTATGCAGTCCGCGCTTCACTTGCATTCCGATTCCGCGAATGAGAATGGCCGCGAACAAGTCGTGAATATTGTCGAACTCCTTCGCCGCAACACTTTTAAACCCCGTTTCGCGTAGGGTTTGAAAGGCGTAAGACAGCATATAGTATATATTTTTTATACGAATATCAGCCATTCACCGCGCTCCGCAGCCGCGCCGTCCAGCTTTCGGCTTTCGACGGCTCGTCAAACCAGTATTCATTAAGGAGAGGCGTTAACTCATAGCCGACTATTGAATTAAGCCATTCGTCATCGACGGCGCAGTCCGTACAGAAATAACTGTGTCCTATGCGGAAGCCGTTGCCAAGAGAGGCATCCTCCCCGATATCCTTATTCAAATCCTCCACGACCGACACCAAAGCGTCGAATTTCGGGTTTTGAATTTTCGCTTGCCGCGCCTTAAACCCGTCGGATTGAAAGGCGGGCTCAATGTCAAAGAAAGCAAACCGCCTGCGGAGTGCGTAGTCAATCATCGCAAGGCTTCTGTCCGCCGTGTTCATCATACCTATAATATGTACGTTTTCGGGAACGAAAAATTGTTCATTTTTGTAAAGCAGGGGAACGGCGTTTTTCTCGCCGCGTTTATCACTCTCGATCAACATCAGCAATTCGCCGAAAATTTTACCGAGATTGCCGCGGTTTATCTCGTCGATAATAAAAAAGTACGGTTGACCGCCGTTCTTTTCGGCCGCTTGGCAGAAATTATAAAACGGTCCGTCGACAAGACGGAAGCCTTCCCCATGCGGCCGGTAGCCCGTGATAAAATCCTCATAACTATAACTTTGATGAAATTGAATTGCTTTTACGCGGTCGGGATCTTTTTCTCCCATAATTGCAAATGCCAGCCTTTTTGCCGCAAACGTTTTGCCGACGCCGGGCGCGCCTTGCAGTATGACGTTCTTTTTGCGGAGCAGGAGTTTTTTTAAAGTTTCGTATTTTGCCGGGCTTATATAAACATCGCTCAAGAATTCGGCTTCGGAGTAGGGGGCGTGGATTTTGGGTACGGCGTCGATTTTTGGAAAACCCGATTCTTCGAGTATTATAGTTTCCAATTCTTTAATATCTTCCTTTTTAGGGGTGATATCCGTCAGCGTTTTTACGGTTAGGTTACCCGAATATTTCCATTCTCCTTTGTGCGTCCAATTTATTTTACGGATATTCTTGTATTCGCCGCGCATATCATCGAATACGTAATCGGACGCGACGACGCCGCGCCCGATGATTAAACCCGTGCCGTTTTTGGCGAAAACTATATCTCCGACAGCCATTTCGCGAACGAATTGCCATACGGCAAGACCGGAGTTGATGTAGGAATTATTTTTATCGTTTTTTTGCTTTATGACCGCTTTAATTTCGTTCTTAGTTTTATATCGGGAAAGGTCGCCGAGGCTGTCCCAGCCGATACCCATTATGCCTTCGCGGTAAAACTCGTCCCAAAATTTTGCTTGTTTGCCCGGCGAATAAGTCCAGTATCGCCGCCCGTTTGCGGCGTTATCCTTTCGTTCATCGACGAGAACGCTTTTATAGCCTTCGTCAATGCCCTCCGGTGAAACCGGTTCGCGGCTTTTGGCAATGTTGATTGCGGAGGTGCGTTCATAACTTCCGTTGATAATACTTTCTATGACATATTCTTGTTCCTTAGTTACCGAAAAGTTAGTCATATTTGGAAATTTCAAAATTTCAAGCGGCTTTGTGCGGTTGTCAGCGATGAAAAGAGAGCGAAGTATCGGTTCGGTTATCAGTTTTTTTTCGATTTGAATATCTACCGCCAAATACGGTTTGATTCTCGGCGCGTTTCCGCGGTTATACGGGTCGCTATCGTTTGGACTTCTCATTTCCGGATCGCAAAGAATTGTGCCGGAAGCGAATATGCCCCCGTCCGAGCCGGATACCCAAATATAAGCCCTATCGTCTTTTTTTATCTCATCCTTATGTTGGTTTACAGCCCAAGTTATTTTGTCAAGAGTTTTGATTGCTCCGATTACGTCGTAGCGCTTTGGATTGCCTTGAAAAATCCAAGCGGACGGTTCTCTTGATTCTTTTTTTAAACTTTGATTATTTGTCATATGGATACCTCTCTTTTAGTGGGCGTAAGTAAAAATGCCGTTTTTACGGCCGCATTTTATGCGGACTAAAACGCGCATAATTGCAGATTTTAAAATCCTAACGGCTATATTATAGCACCGAGAATTCAAGATTGCAATCTTTTTTCACATATACGCACCGTTTTTCTTTTTTAGGGCAAAAGGTATATCGTTACGGGGATTAAAGATAGAAATATAATTTGTAATTTTAAATTTAAAATTTTTTAAATTGACATAAATTTCTTTACTAAAAAAAATTAATATGGTACAATAAAATATATATAGAAATATTTTGATGCGTAAGAGAAAGACGGATTTAGTGTAGCGTGGTTTAACGCGGACTGAAATACGCCGATATTTTGATAAACTAAAAAAAGATTTGGTTTAGTATCGCGTGATTGAAATGAGTCGATATGAAATTCGGGTTTTATGGAAATTTTAAAAGACGGGGAGGGGGGAATGGTTTATGAACGCCGTGGAATTTGACGCTGACAATCCGTGTCCCGTCTATATTTTGAGGGGCGGAGACGCGTATTTAAAGGACGTTGTTATAAAGAAGTTGAAAGGCGTGATACCGGTCGATTTGGTCGATATGAACTATTTGCGCTATGAGGAGGACGCGTCCGTATCCGAGATTGTTTCAAACGCGGACGCGTTTTCGTTTTCGGGTGAAAAGAAGGTCGTTGTGTACAGACCGCCCAAAAGCGGAAAAATTTCGGACGACGACAAAAACAGGCTTGCCGAATATGTCAAAAACCCTTGCGAAACGACGGTTTTGGTTCTCGACGACGACAATTCCGTCTTGAAATTCCTCGACAAATACGCCGAAATCGTATCTGCGGCTTCACCGGGTGAGGCGTTCGTCGTGAGGTGGGTCAATAATTTGTTTTTGCGGGACGGGTTTTCGATCGAAAGGCAAGCCGCGGAAACGCTTGTCCGGCATTGCAATTTCGATATGATGAGAATAGGCGTCGAAAGCGAAAAATTGAAAAATTACGCCGAAACGAAAAATATCCGCGCCTTAGACGTCGCCGAATGCGTCGCGCCCGATACCGAAATGCAGGTCTTCGAGTTGACGAACTATCTCGCCAAAAAGGACAACAAAAATTCCTTGCGGATTTATAATATTTTGTTGAACAGAGGAGAATCGCCCGCTTTTTTGCTGTCGGTTATCGTATCTCAATTCCGGAGAATAATGCACGCTATGCTGTCCGATCTTAGCGACGCGGAACTATCGGCGGTCTTTAAGGTCAAAGAATATCCGATCACGGCGGCAAGACGGCTTTCGGCGAATTTCACAAAACTGAGAGTTAAAAAAATCGTCGATAAATTGATCGAATGCGAATATTTGTTTAAGAGCGGAGCGGTGAACGAGAAAGCCGCTTTGGAACTTTCTTTCGCGTATATGTTGGCGGTTTAGAGAGGTATACGGAATTTCATATATAAAAAGCGGAATACGACAGACGCTAATATTACGGCGGAACCGATATAAGAAAATCAAAAGAAAAAACGAAAAAACAAGCGGGATAAAAACCCGATAAAGAAACGAAAAAAACAAGCGGGATAAAAAATAAATAGAGAAACAAAAAAACAAGCGGGATAAAAAATAAATAAAGAAACGAAAAAATAAACGGGATAAAAAATAAATAGAGAAACGAAAAAATAAACGGGATAAAAACCCGATAAAGAAATAAATAAAACAAAAAATGCGAAAAATAAAAAATAAAATAAAGCGTTAAAAAAGTATGTTAAATCTCAATATAAAGCCTATAATCGAAAAAATAAAAAAAGTTCATCCCGCGCCGCTGTTTATCGTGTTTTCCGCGTCGTTTTTTTTCGGTGATTTTTTTATGCTTCGCGCGGAGGCTTACACTCTGCCGCTTTACGGCGAGTTTCAAGAGTTTGCCGGGCTTTTTAGTCTCGGCGGCGTATACGTCTATATGGCCGTCGGCGCGCTCATAAACGCCGCTTTCGTATTCTTTGCGAGCCGTCTTTTGATAGGCTTTTCGGCGTTTAGGTACGGCTTTTCGGTCGCGCGGAGAACCGCGGATCTATACCTCGAATTTTTTATAACGCTTGCTAATATAGTCCTCGGGTTTGTCAATATCGCGTTCGCCGCGAATCCGTATCTTTTTATCCGCTATATCGCGTTGATACGCTTTGCCGTTTTGACCGTCGGGTATATCTTTTTCGCGTATTATTTTATCAAAGACCGCGTACCCGACAAGAATGCGAAAGAACTCTTTAAGGGGCTTGCGGCGCTTTATTTCGGCGTGAATATCGTTCACAGCGCGATAACTTTGCTTTCGGGAGGGCTGATATGAAACGTTTTTTTGTCCTTTTGATCGCGTCCGCGCTTTTTTTGACCGCTTACGGCGCGGGTTTTTTGAACGGGGGATCGAATGCGGAACCGAATAGGGAACCGCATTTCGTTTCGGCTTCATACGGTGAGAGATTGAATGCGGAACCGTCTTTTTCTTCGGCTTCATACGGCGCGGAAATGAATTCCGAACCGTATGAAGCGTCGGCGTATTCGGCGGCGGAGCATAGTCCGACGTTTTCGTTCCTCAAAGATTTCGCCGAAAAAAATAAAAACAGAGAGGCCGGAACGGAGGGCGGCGAGCGCGCCGCGGAATACTTGACCGCGTTTTTTAAGGGCTTGGACCGCTACCTGCCCTATGAGTTTGAAAAGGCGAAGGACGCGGTGGACGGCGACGGCGGAATGGAATTCAAATTCAAAGAAAACGACGCGGAACTGACCGCGAAAAACGTGATTTTTTATAAACCGTCGAACCTTTCAAACCCCGAAAAAAAACAGGTCGTAATCGGGGCGCACTACGACAACACCGTCTATAAAACGTCCGGAAACGGCGGTATAGAACCGTCTTACGGCGCGTTCGACAACGCGTCCGGCATAGCGGTCTTGATGGCTCTCGCGGACGTCTTAAAAGAGGACGCTTTCGGATTTGATTTGGTATTCGCCGCGTTTTCCGCCGAGGAAAAAGGACTGCGCGGGAGCGCGGCTTTCGTCGAAAAAATGTCGGAAAAAGAGATCGAAAACACCCTGCTTTTCGTCAATCTCGACTGCGTGGGCGGCGATTATCTGTATCTTTACGCCGGCGAAACGAATACGGCGCACGGCGGCTTTTTGCTTCAAACGGCGAAAGACGCGGAGATCGGTTTGAGGCTTATGCCGCGCGGAAGAATAGCCTTGGCAAGCGATTCTTTTTCGGGGCTGCCGTACTTTTCATACGCGATGACGAGCGATCACGCGCTATTTTTCGGAGCGGGTATAAACGTCGCGTTTTTTACGGGCGCGAATTATGACATAACCGATTCGTTTTTACCGAGAGAGTCGAAAAAATATCCTAATATCGTCAATACGGAGGACGACACCCTCGAAAAGTATATCGAATATTACGGCGAAACGGGTTATATCAAGGGCGACGCTTTGGTTTCTTTGATCGCGTCCGCGTTGTTTAAACCCGATTTTGTAAAGACCGCGGAGGAGAGCCGCTTAAACGGCAGACCTTACGCGCTTTTGTACGACGACGGGTTTTATGTCGCGGTATATGCGGCGGGGGCTTTGTTTTTGATGTTTATCGCCTTTCTTTTTTATCGGCGCGTCAAGGGGACGGACGACGGGGAAAAGGAAGAAAAGAAAGTCAACCCCGGGGATATAATCGTTTTTGAGGAATTCGGAATTTAAGAAGTACGCGATTTGGAATTTGCGGCGGACGGTTTGCGACACCGAATCCGGGATTCAAAGCGTAAAAAAGAATAGAGAGGAACGGAATCCGGAATTCAAAATGCAAAAAAGATAGAAAAGAACGGAATCCGGAATTCAACGTTAAAAACGCAGAACTAAAAATACAAAAAAATATGGATAAACGAATAAAAAAACGGTTTAAAAATAAAAAAATTAAACGAACAATAAAGAAACTAAACGATTGAAAAAATACGTTTCAGCGAAAATCAAGGAGTTTTTTATGGAATTCAGGGAGTATTTGACACATTGGGATTTTTTAAAAGTATTCGATCTGCTGCTTGCCGCGGCGGTCGGGTTGTTCATTTTCCTATTTTTTTATAGGAAAAACAGCGTCCGTCTGGCTCTCATCATCATAGGGATTTTTCTTTTATATCTCACCGTTTCGGTGATCAACGCCTTTTCCGATACGGGCGCGCTCTACGTCTCAAAGCGGATTATGACGTTCGTCATATTCTTTTTGTCCCTCGTCGTCGGCGTGGTCTACCAGTCGGAATTTAAATCGACGTTCGCCAGAATCGGCAAGCCCTTAGAACACGATCAGTCATACCGCTCGTCGGACGACGAACTACTGAAAGTCGTCGGCGAGATCGTCAAGGCGGCGCAAAAATGCTCCAAAAACGATATCGGCGCGCTCATCGTCTTGACGCAGTCCGCTCTGCCCGAAATTATCATCAACAGCGGCGTGATTTTGAACGCGCTGATTTCCGCGCCCTTAATCGAAAGCATTTTCAATAAATATTGTCCGCTCCACGACGGCGCGCTCGTCGTCAAAGGAAACCGCTTGATCGCGGCGGGCTGTTTTTTACAGATTTCGCAGGAGATTAAACTCGACAAGGAATTGGGAACGCGCCACAGAGCGGCGATCGGAATCACCGAAATACGCCCCGACGTGCTGGCGGTCGTCGTCAGCGAGGAAACGGGGATCATATCGATCGCGAAAAAAGGGCAGATAAAGCGGTATATAACCAGCGAGATTTTGCAGCAGGAACTTGAAGCCTTTTACGGAATCGCCAGAATCGCCGCGCCCGTCGAGAGGGCGAGGAAAAAGTAAAACGGCGCGTAACGAGCGGAAATTTACGGCGTGAATTTGAAGTCTTTTACGGAATCACCGGAATCGCCGCGCCCATCGAGAGGGCGGGGAGAAAGTAAAACGGCGCGTAGCAAGCGGAAATTTAGTGGATTTAAGCGTGGCTTTTTACGGGGTTTTCGAGGGGTTGGGCGTCCGATTTGGAAGACTAAGGGTAAAACGCCGTTAAAAAAGGCAATACAAGAAAGCGGTACGAGAATACAAGAAAGCGGTACGAGAATTCAAAAAAATCGATACGAGAATACAAGAAAGCGGTACGAGAATACAAAAAAAGCGATACGAGAATTCAAAAAAATAATTTGTTATTGCAAATTATTATAAACGGGAGATCCAAAATGAAAAAGGTTACTTTCGCCGCGCTTATCCTATGCGCGGCATTAATTATCGGGGTCACGACGCTCGGCTGCGCCGCCGCTTTTAAACGTCAAAACACCGTCGTCGGCATCATCGGCGCGATGGATATAGAGGTCGAGGGCTTAAAATCCGCGCTGAAAAATCCGCGCGCAAAAACCGTTACGGGAATCGAATTTGTCGGCGGCACGATCGGGGGCGTGAATGTCGTTATCGCGAAATGCGGAATCGGAAAGGTTCAGGCGGCTATGTGCGCGGCGATAATGATCGGCGAATTCAACGCGAAAAAAATTATCAATACGGGCGTCGCGGGCGCGGTCTATTCCGAACTTTTGATCGGCGACGTGGTCGTTTCGTCCGACACCTGTCAATACGATATCGAACATACCGCGACGGGCGAGCCTCTCGGCAAACTGCCCGATATCGATACCGTCTACTTTCCCGCGGACAAGACGCTGATCCGCCTTGCGGAGGACGCGGGCAAAAGCGTGCTGAAAAACAATAAATTGTACGTCGGAACGATCGCCACGGGCGATAGGTTCGTCGCGGATAAGGAAACGAAAAAATTCATTCGGGACAATTTCGGAGGGTACGCCGCCGAAATGGAAGGCGGCGCGATCGGCGCGGTGTGCTATCTGAATAAAATACCGTATGTCGTGATTCGCGCGGTCTCGGATAACGCCGACGAAACGGCGGGAGGCGAATACGAATTTTCCGCGGAGAGCGCGGCGCAAAACTCGATCGCGATAGTTAAAGAGATGCTGAAAAATTTGAGGCAGTTATGACGCGCGGGAGATTTGCGGATGAAACGGACGGAGGGCGGATACGAATTTTCCGCGGAAAGCGCGGCGCAAAATCCGATCGCGATAGTTAAAGAGACGTTGAAAAATTTGCGATAAAGTTTTCTCCCGATATTCATCTAAAAAAATAAAAAGTTTTAAGTTTTCTATTTATAAACGGTTTACAAAGGGTCAAAGTTATGATATAATGAAACTATGGAAAAGTTGGAAAAAGGACTTAATAATAATACAACCTACGTTACGGCATATGTTATATCAGATGTTATACGGGGGGGGGGGGGCGAATTTACCCTTTAAAGGGGTCTTTTTCCGATGTAAAGAATTTTTATAAAAAACTTCAAAACGGTCGTGTGCGGCTTGAAATTGCGTAAATTTCGAGGCGTACGCGGTCGTTTTTGCCTTATCCGTAAAAAGTGAGAAAATAAAGCGGAAACGCGGAGAAAATCAATTTTTATAGGCGCGAAAGATCGTTTTCACGTTGTTTAAAAAAGCAAAAAACAACAAAAAAGGAGATGCAAT
>JAISNN010000038.1 GCA_031276195.1 Clostridiales bacterium | reverse complement strand
TTTGGCAATAGCGAATGCTATTGCCTACAAAAACAATTCGGTTTCTATCTAAAAAATCCGCTATTCAAAATTCGTTCCGTTTAATCTCCGCTTCCTTATCCCCTCCCACGGAGGGGAATAGCGGATAAAGAGAGAACGGGGGAAAATGCGTCGCTTTCGTTTCCTATCGTCATTGACGTAAACGGTAAAATATCAAGCGGACGTTTCGCCCCACCCCTTTGATCCCCTCCCACGGAGGGGAATAGCGGATAAAGAATTGGAAGGTAAACGGGCGACCGAATGAAAAAAGGATAGTTCTAAGTTTGTGTGATGATTTTGCTTGACCGGTATGACTTTTTATCACACAGATTTAGAACTCCCCCGAAAAAAGTTAGATAACACGAAAAAAGAGATATATAGCGAATAGATTTTTTGTATGCCGGATTAGATTTATGACGGGAACAGAGTATTCTAAGATAGATTTTTTCATTCGGAATGGAATTTTAGGCAAAAACGGAGTATTCTAAGATAAATTTTCTTTGTTATTATACAAATTTTAAGGATTATGAAATTATGGAATTGTTGAACGATTATTTTAATCTGGGCGACGACGCGTCAAGCGGCGAATTGACCGCCGCCTACGAAAAACTGAAAAATACCTTTTCGGACCGCGTTTTTTTGAAGGGCGCGGAGGGCGAAACCGCCGCGAGGGAATTGATGCGCTTGCAGGATAACTATAAAAGCGCGGACATTTTCTTGAAAAACCGCGACTTCAAAGAGGGAAACGCGGAAATTTCGGAAATGGTTAAACGGGCGGCGAAAAGCGGCGAAGCGGACGGGATTCAAGCGTATCTCGACGTGATAAACGACAAGAACGCCTATTGGCACTACATTCAGTCGACTGTGTATTATATCAAAAAACTGTATTTCGACGCGCTCAGACACCTCAGACTCGCGCTGTCGATGGACGGGGAAAACGCGAAGTACGCGAAAGCGCTTTTTAAATTGGAAGAAAAAATCTTGATTGCGAACGCGGAGGTTTTTGAGGAAGAGGAATAGCGTATGCGGGTATTGTTTTTTTGTGAGTTTTTAGAGGAAAAGGATAGGAAATTTATAAGAGTTGAGAAATTGATATGCGTTTTAGTTTGAAAAGCGTTAAATGTATGGTATAATAGAACAAATAATGCGAACGGATTTAAAAAAGATTAAGGCGTATATATAAAAATATAAAAACTTACGATACAATAAAGCAAATAACGGCGAACGGATTTAAAAAAGATTAAAGCGTATATATAAAAATATAAAAATTTACGATATAATATAGCAAATAATGCCGGTAAATTTTAAGAGTTTAAGGCATTCATATAAAAAATGCGACGGGTTGTCCGCGAAAACGGACATCAAAAGGGAATCTCGGTGAAAATCCGAAACAGCCCCCGCTACTGTAAGAGGATACGAAATTACGCGAAAATGCCATTGAGGCGCGGAACAAAAACGCGCTTTGAGAAGGCGCGTGAAAATTGTAGGATTTTAAGCCTCGAAGTCAGGAGACCTGCCCGCGCGAAAGATTGGCGTTGACGTTCCGGAGGGGAATTAGCCTAAGATACCTTTTTTAAAAAGGCATTTTTGCGCGCGTTATGAACCGATCTTTTGATCGGTTTTTTTTGTCGGAACGCGGATCGACGGAACGAAACGGCGGCTTTTAATCCGTACGGCGCACGGATTAAAAGTTTAATTATCACACTAAATATATATAGTTTCAAACTATAATCATATATAGAAAAACGGTGTTAGCGTATATGCCTCCGTTTGTGTTATAATGAAATTATGAAAAATAAAAAGTAATTTAAAAACGGCAAAAAGTTAATTTTAAAAACGTTGAAAAATAATTCAAAAACGTTGAAAAGTAATTTAAAAACAGCCAAAAGTAATTTAAAAACAGCGAAAAGTAATTTAAAAACGTTGAAAAGTGATCCGAAAACGGCGAAAGGTAATTCAAAAACGTTGAAAAGTAATTCAAAAACGTTGAAAAGTTATCCAAAAACGTTGAAAAGTTATCCAAAAACGGCGAAAAGTGATCCGAAAACGGCGAAAAGTAATTCAAAAAACCAAAAAACATAGCGAAAATGCAAAAAATAAGGAGATGATTTATGAAAATCGATTCCAAAAAACTTTTAATTTTGTTCGCGGTAATCTTGACGCTGGCGTTCGCCGCCGCGCTCACCGCCTGCGAACCCGTCGAGCCGAAATACGAAATACCCGACCTGTCCGCGGTTACATACGACGGCGAAAAAACCCTCGCGGATATCGCGCTCCCCGACGGCTGGACTTGGAGCGCGCCCGAAACCGTTTTGACCGCCGCGGTGAACGAATACCCCGCGGTATTCACGCCCCAAGACATAAAAAAATATAAGACCGTTACGGTCAACGTTCCACTGACCGTCAATAAAGCGGACTATAACGGAATCACGCACGCGTATCTGTCCGCGGACGACGGGGAATATACCCTCGCGGACTTTGAACTCGACGAACATTTTTCGTGGGGCGACGGCGCGGAGGTTCCCGATTCGGGAAACGGATTTTATAGGGCGAAATATAACGCCGATCCCGCTAACTATAACGACTATGAATTGCTTGTAAACGTCAAACTGTTCGACGGGGAAGTCGTATTTGCGGCGGAAGCGTTTTCGATCGGAGCGGGGTATATAATCGCGCCCGGAGTGTACAAAATCGCAAGCGGCGAAACGGCGGCGGAGGTGTTTTTGCGCGCGCTGGAACAAAACGGGCTGGGATATATAGGTTCGGCGGCGCAGATAAAAGCGGTTACGGGGGTAAACCTTGCCGGGTACGACAATGCGGATTTTGTAAAATCAAAACTTCATTCCGACATTTTGGCGGCGTTTGAAGATTGGGAGATCGAAATTCTCGGACTCGGCGACATAGACGTTCTTTCGGACAGCGAAATATGCTATGACCCGTTGTTCGGACTTTACTATTCGGGATGGATGTATACCGTGGACGGCAAATTGCCGGGCGTCGGGATGAATGAAAAAGCCCTTTTAGGCGGTGAAACTTTTAGATTTCAATATACCGTTACTTGGGGCGACGATATCGGCTGCGGATTCAAGATGTTTAGTGACTATTTAGAATACGAACAGGTTGACCGCGACGGCTATACTTATTATCTCGCATATATCAATTTTAACGGCTACGCGGAGGCTTTGGGCGAGGCGTATGCCGCCGCCGTAGAGGCTATCTCGACGATCGGAATCACGGAAAGCGAATTGAACGGGGTTTTTGAAACGTTGATCGCGGCGGAAGCGGAACTTATGGAAGGAGAGGAAATCTCGGCGTCGCTTTTCGGCGGAGCGGCGCAGAATAAATTTTGGTTTATAGAGTGTGTTAATTATGAGCATTGACAGCCGTCGAAAACGGCGGTATAGAACCGTCGTTTTGATGATAATTTTTGCGGTTTGCGCCGGCGTTTTTTCGTCGGCGCGTTCGGCTTTTCACGAAGGGGAAAATTTATCGGCGGCTTATGGAAATTTTGGAGAAACGGGAAGTTTGCCGGGGATAGCGAATTTCGTAAAATCGGGAAATCTATCGAAAATATTAAATTCTAAAAAATCGGAAAGTCTGTCGTGGGTATCGAATTCCGAAAAGCCGGGAAATCTATTTGGAACATTGAATTCTAAAAAATCGGAGAATTTATCGGCAAACGGATATTCAACAAAGCCGGAAAGTTTATCCGGGATATTAAATTCTACAAAATCGGGAAGTCTGTCGGAAGCATATAATTCTACAAAATCGGAGAATTTATCGGCAAACGAAAATTCAACAAAGCCGGCAAGCGTTTCCGTCCGCGATTTGGAGGATGTCATAGGCGGAATCATCGGTTGGAAAAAATCGTCCGCCGGCAGTCCGCCGTCGGGATATCTCATCAACGGCAAATTGTTGGAACTTGCGGGTTCGCCGTCGGGCGATTGGTATCCGATCGGGCTGGGACGTTTCGGATATGACGACAACTACGACGGCTATCTCGCGGCCGTTAGCGATTACGTGCAAAAAAAATACGAAACAAAAGATAAACTCGACAAAAATAAGGCGGCGGAATGGCACAGAATTTCGCTGGCAATCCTCGCCGCCGGCGGCAATCCGCGCGCTTTGAACGGAATCGACTTGATCGCGGACGGAACGTATAACCGCGTTGGCGCGGACGGCGCGGGAATACTCGGCAGACAGGGGATCAACGGCTATATTTGGGGGCTTATCGCGATAGACGCTATGCGCTATGAAGTCCCGAAGGACGCGGCGTATACGCGCGCCGATCTCATAACCGCCCTGCTCGAAAGACAACTTGACGACGGCGGATTCGCTCTGACCGGAGAGGTTAGCGATCCCGATATAACGGCTATGGCGGCGCAGGCTCTTTCGCCATACTATAATTCCGAAATCGAATATGGTTATACGGCGAAAAACGGCGGAACGGTCAAGAAAAAGGTTCGCGCCGTCATAGACGAATGCCTCGAAACGCTGTCCGCCTTGCAAAACGAAAACGGCGGCTATTCCTCTTGGGGAACGCCGAACGCGGAAAGTACGGCTTGGGTCGCCGCCGCCCTGTGTTCGCTCGGAATCGACTTCGAGAAAGACGAACGTTTCGTCAAAAACGGCAATACGGTATACGACGGCATTCTTAAATACCGCCTTGACAACGGCGCGTTTTGTCATTCGTATTCCGCGGACGGCGAAAATACGCACGCGGAAACGGGAGCGGAAAATTCGATGACGTCGGAACAGGTTTTGCTGGGGCTTGTTTCGCAGTGGCGGCAAAAAAACGGTATGCGGCGGCTGTTCGACTTTCGCCCCGAACGGAGCGCGGAATTGAAAGCGCAAATCGCCGCCGCCGAAAACGCGATCGCGGAATTGACAAACGGGAGAGGCGCGGAAGGGGTTCAAGCGGCGTTGCATTTCGATGGTCGAGAATCGGCGCGCGAAGGGAACGGAAACGGAATCGGGCGGACGCAAGCGGCTAACGGGTTGTATTTAGGCGGTCGAGAGTCGGAACTCGGAGGGAACGGAAGCGGAATCGGGAAAATTCAAGCGGCGTATGACCTATATTTGAGCATTCCCGAATCCGAACGCGCATATGTCAAAAATTATAAAATCCTTTCGGAATATCTCGCGGCGGCGGAGATCGGATACGCGCCCGAGGATATAGAATCGGGAGGCGGCGGAGAGGACGGCGGCGTGGTTCTGTCCGAATTCACGCAAGCGGATATCGACCGCGTAAACGCTCTGCCCGATGTTATCACGACTCGATACCGCGCCGAAGTTTTGACGCTTTTGAATAAAATAAAGCTTAGTCCCGATTTTGAAAACAAGCGGTACTATACCGCGAAATTGGAGAGCGCGAAGGACAAAATCGACGCTATCCTTGCGGAAATCGCGGCGATCGATTCGGAGATCGAGAGCGCGTTGTATCCGTTCGCGAACGTCGGACTCGACGACAAAAAAACCGTCGAAAAACTGCTTGAACGGTGCGGCGCGCTTTCGGAGTATGACGGGAACAAGGTCGCGGGCTATGAATATTTGCTGAAAAGCAAAACGCGGATAGATAACCTTATGCTCGCGCTTTGGCTCTCGATCGGCGGCGGAGGAGCGGCGGCGGCGGGCGCGGGACTTTTGACCGCGAGAATATATTTGAGAAAAAAAAGGGCGGTTTTGTTGAGGTTTATGTCCGAAAGCGACGAGTAGAAAGTCAAGTTTATACTTGAAAAACGGCGGTATAGAAGCGCGTGAAAAAAGTTAGCGGTTTTAAAAATATGTGATAAAAAGCGGTCTAAAATATATAGCGATATTTTGTACTGATTAAAAGTTTGATTAGTGTAAGTCCAAAACGGACGCCCCGCCCCTTTGATCCCCTCCCACGGAGGGGAATATAAGGAAAGGAATTTACGGTAACTACCGCGGATATCATTTTTTTTCAGTTTAAAACGGCGGTATAGAAGCGCGTAAAAAAGGCATAATTTACCTTTGAAAAACGGCGGTATAGAAGCGCGTAAAAAGTCATAATTTCCGCTTTTAAAAAAAAGCGGAAAGCAAGCCTCAAAAAATCTTTAAAAAACGGTACGCTATGAAAAAGGATTTGTTTATATTGGCGATTATCGCCGCAATATTAATTTTTATATCGGGCGGCGTGAAAATTCAGTCGGTCGACGATTATTATTTGACGCATATAGACGACATAACGGAGGACAGCCAAACCGTATTTTTGAGCATAGACTGCTTGACGCTATTAGATAACCTCGACGATCTCGATCCCGCGTTGAGAGATGAAAAATACGTTCCGTCCGACGGCGTGATTTTGGCGGTAACGGAATACGTTTTGCGTCCGAACGACACGGTTTTCAGCGTGTTGGATCGGGCGGTTAGGCACAACCGCATAAAAATGGAATGTATATATAACAAGAGTTATAACAGCGCCTACGTTCAAGGGCTAAACCATATATACGAATTCTCGGCGGGTCCGCTGTCCGGCTGGATGTACCGCGTCAACGGGCAGTATCCCGGTTACGGAGGGAGCGGATATAAGTTGAAAGACGGCGACGTGATCGAATGGAAGTATACGCTCGACTTGGGACGCGATATAGGCGGCTATTCGGGAGGATTTTTCAACGGCTACGGGAGATAATGGAAAATATGGCGTAATGCCGCCCCACCTTTGGAAGCGTCGAGTAAACTTGAACGGATTTTAGAATGCGTTGTTTTCGTTTCCTATCGTCATTGACGTAAATGTTGAATATCAAGCGGACGTTTCGCCCCACCCCTTTGATCCCCTCCCACGGAGGGGAATATGCGGATAATGAGTAAAGCCCCCGCCCACCCGTCCCCCTTTCGGCGGATAATAAGAAAAATGCCGTTAGAATGCGTCGCTTTCGTTTCCTATCGTCATTGACGTAAATGGTTAATATCAAGCGGACGTTTCGCCCCACCCTTGGAATCGTCGAGTAAACTTGAACGGATTTTAGAATGCGTCTTTTTTGCCATAAACCGCCTTGTGTTTTTGGCAATAGCGAATGCTATTGCCTGCAAAAACAATTCGG
>JAISNN010000037.1 GCA_031276195.1 Clostridiales bacterium | reverse complement strand
CCGAATTGTTTTTGCAGGCAATAGCATTCGCTATTGCCAAAAACACAAGGCGGTTTATGGCAAAAAAGACGCATTCTAAAATCCGTTCAAGTTTACTCGACGATTCCAAGGGTGGGGCGGCTTTCTTGGCTTGATACGGACTATTTACGTCAATGACGATAGGAAACGAAAGCGACGCATTTTAACGGCATTTCACTCATTATCCGCAATTCCCCTCCGTGGGAGGGGCAAGGGGTGGGGCGTAACGTCGGCTTGAAATTTCACCTTTTGCGCCAATGACGATAGGATAAGATAAGCAACGCATTTTCCCCCGTTCTCTCATTATCCGCTATTCCCCTCCGTGGGAGGGGCGTAGGGGTGGGGCGAAACGCCGCGCTTGAAATCCGCCCTTTACGTCAATGACGATAGGACAAGATAAGCGACGCATTCTAACGGCATTTCACTTATTATCCGCTATTCCCCTCCGTGGGAGGGGATCAGAGGGGTGGGGCGACGATTTGGGAAAAAGTGAATTTTTCCATTCAAAGCGCGGAGAGCGGAAATTCCCCTCCGTGGGAGGGGACAAAGGGGTGGGGCGACGATTTGGGAAAAAGTGAATTTTTCCATTCAAAGCGCGGAGAGTGGAAATTCCCCTCCGTGGGAGGGGACCAAGGGGTGGGGCGAAACGTCGGCTTGATATTCACCATTTACGTCAATATGACGACAGAACTTACAAAGCGACGCATTTTAACGGCATTTTATTAACTATCCGCTATTCCCCCCCGCGTGACGGAATAAAGGGGTGGGGCGACCGTTTAAAATTTCCCATTCCCCCCATAAAAAACGACGGTACTATACCGCCGTTAATTTATTTTCCGTATATTCCCCTCCGCGTGCCGGAATAAAGAATCAGAGATTAAACGGAACGGATTTTGAATAGCGGATTTTTTAGATAGAAAACGGCTTGTTTTTGCGGGCAATAGCATTCGCTATTGCCAAAAAGACAAGGCGGTTTATATAGCGGTTTATGCGGCGGCAAAATGTTTTCATTTTGCCGGGTTTACCGCTATTATGACAAACGGGCGGCAATCCCCTCCCTCCGCCGTCAAATATGACGGCGGATTTTAATCCGTACGCCATACGTATTAAAAGTTTAATTAGTATAGCAAAAAAGACGCATTCTAAAATTCGTTCAAGTTTACTCGACGATTCCAAGGGCGGGGCGAAACGGCGATTTGAAATGGGCTATTTAAACTCATCTTTTCATTTTAAACGGTAAATAATGTAAACCTTATAAATAAATTCCCGTAGTAAACGCGATACTTAAATAGCCGACCGTGCGCTTAATTCGGGAATTTACAAACTTTATAAATATAAATACTCGCTCATAACGGGCTGCAACCCTCTTTTTTTCAGCATTTCATAAATCTCGCCGACCGTGCGCGCGTCGTCGATCTCGAACTGTTCTCCGCCTTTTTTCTCCCCAGAGCGTCCGCCGATCCCAACGTCCACGCCCGCGGAAATCTTGGTCGCGGCGATCGAAACCGCGTTGTCGCGGAATACCGCGTTTTCTCTGCTCGAAATCGTAATTCCGGCAAACGGCATAAAAATCCTTAGCGCGGTAATGACTTGCAAAAGTTGCCTCTCGTCTATGCTGTCGGGCGAAAACTCCGCCCCTCCGTTGTGAACGGCGGGTCTGATACGCGGACAAGAAAAGGAAATTTCGGCGTGCGGATATTTTTTTTGGAGCAGATAGGCGTGAATGCCGGCGGCGTAAGCGTCGCGCCGAAAGTCGGCGATTCCCAAAAGGGCGGCGAACCCCACTCCGCGGATCCCCCCCATAACCGCTCTTTCCTGCGCGTTAAAGCGGTAAGGAAAGGAGCGTTTCCGCCCGCCCGGATGAATTTCCGCGTATTTTTCTACGTCGTAGGTTTCCTGAAATACGGTAACGAAATCCGCGCCGCATTCGTGAAGATAGGCGTATTCGTCCGAATTGACGGGATAAATTTCCAGCCCCACGACGTTGAAATATTTCCGCGCGAGACGGCATGCTTCGCCGATATATCCGACGTTTGAAAACCCGGGACTTTCACCCGTCAAAATGAGAATTTCTCTCAATCCGCTCTTTGCGACGGCCTCCATTTCGCGTTCGATTTCGTCGGGATTCAGTTTACTTCTTTCGATTTTGTTACGGCAATTAAAGCCGCAATATACGCATTGATTTTGACAATAATTCGAGATATAGAGGGGTGTAAAAAGATATCTGGAATTTCCGAAATGCTTGGCGGTTTCCGCTCTTGCAAGACGCGCCGCGTCCTCCAAAAAAGGCGCGGCTGCCGGCGAAAGCAGCGCGGCGAAATTGCGTTTCGGTTCGCCTCCGCCCGACAAGGCTTTTTTCACGTCCGCTTCGGTGAATTCGTCTGGGTCGTACGCGGCGAAAGCCTTTAAAACCCTCTCCCCGATGTCCGAATCGACTCGCTCCATTCCCTCCAAATATGTCATACTGTCAAAACCGTTCATAACTTTTTGTTCCTTTTTTGTTTGTCGTTTTCTTTCAAATTTCCGAATTCCGTTTTTTTATTCCGTTTCTTTCAAATTTCCGAATTCCGTTTTTTTATCCCGTTTTTCTAAATCCCGGAATTTTGCTTTCTATTTTTTGAATCTCTTTTTAAATTCTTTCTTTTGCCTTGCCTTTTTTGAATTTCTCTATTTGTTATTTTGTTGTCTTGTGTTTTTTGAATTTCTCTATTTGTTATGCCGATAACCGCCGCTATACAGCCAATCACCCTCTAATAATCACCGACCGCTGCCGCCGCCGATCACCGCCGTTATGCCGCCAATCACACCCTAATAATCACCGACCGCTGACCGCCGATCACTAACCACCGACCGCCGTTATACCATAAATCACCGTCGACAATCCGCCGCTGACCGCCGCTATACCGCCTATCGCCGACGCGCTACTCGTTCCGCAAAAATCCCGTCAAGGGCGATGATGCCGCCGCCTCGTCCGAAATTCTCCCAAGCCCCGAAATGTACGCGGCGCGCCCCGCCTCGACCGCCAGCCTAAAAGCCCGCGCCATAAGCGGCACGTCCCCCGCCGTCGCGATCGCCGTATTCGCCATAACGGCCGCCGCTCCCGTCTCCATAACCTCGCAAGCCTGCGACGGCCGCCCGATCCCCGCGTCAACGATGATCGGCAAGTCGATTTCGTCTATCAAAATCTTGATAAAATCCCTCGCGCAAAGCCCCTTGTTCGAACCGATCGGCGCGGCGAGAGGCATAACGCAAGCCGCGCCCGCGTCCGCCAACGCTCTCGCTGCGTTTAGATCGGGAAACATATACGGCATCACGACGAAGCCCTCTTTCGCGAGAATTTCCGTCGCCTTGACCGTCTCGCCGTTATCGGGAAAAAGGTATTTCGAGTCGCGTATCACCTCGATTTTGACGAAATCGCCCATACCGAGTTCGCGGGATAAGCGCGCGATCCTGACCGCTTCATCGGCGGTCCGCGCCCCCGAAGTGTTCGGGAGGACGGTAACATTTTTCGGGATATAGTTCATAATATTGTCCTTATCCTTCGCGTCCGCGCGGCGCAAAGCAAGGGTTATAATTTCCGCGCCCGCGTTTTCCACGGCGGCCTTTATGAGCGTCAAAGAATATTTTCCCGAACCCAAAATGAATCTCGAATTAAAGGAACGCCCCGCGATAATCAACTTATCATTATTTTCAATTTTGTTTTCCATTTGAATCATCCTGTTTTTTATTATTTTTTCGTATTATTTTTACTATTTTTTTATGCGGTTTTCGCCGCTTTTTCGTGCGGTTTTCGCCGCTTTTTCGTATGATTTTCATTGCTTTTTTGTATGGATTTTCTTTTTTTAGCCGCCGCCCATAAAGCGCAAAATTTCCACTTCGTCGCCGTCGTTCAGCGGTCTTTCCCGGTATTTTCCTTTCGGAATGATTTCCAAATTGACCTCCACGACGATAAAATCCTTGTCATAGCCGCATTCTTTGATTAAATCGGCGATATTTTGACCGTCTTTAAATTTACGTTGTTCCCCGTTCACCTTTAACATAAACGCTTTTCCTCTTTTTAAAATTATTTTTAAAATCCGTTTGCGGCCGCTTTATTTTGTAATTATTTTTTAAATTTTATAGCCCTTTTTTCGGCTTTTTTGCCGCTTAATTTAAGCTTATTTAACTATTTTATTTAATATTATATCCGCTTTTTCGGCTTTTTTAAATTCCTTTCTTGCAATTTTACAACCGCTTCTTTCGGCTTTTTTGCCGATTAATTTAGGCTTTTCCAAATACTTTAAAATCGTTTTTTCGGCTTTTTTGCTCTTTTTTCGGCTCTTTCTAATTCTTCTCTCTCAATTTTAAAACCGCTTCTTTCAATTCGCTTGCCGCGCGGTACGTGTCGGCGGCTTTCATAATCGCCGTAACGACCGCGATTCCCGAAAAACCCGACCCGGCGAGTATGCCGATATTGTCCTTATTCAAGCCCCCTATCGCCGCCGCGGGGATCTTGACCGCCGCGCAAATGTCCCTCAACGCCGAAACGGGCGTCAACACGGTTTTGACCTTTGTAGTAGTCGGATAGATCGCGCCTACACCTACGTAATCCGCGCCTTCCGCTTCGGCTTTCAAGGCTTGTTCGACGGTCTTTGCCGTCGCGCCCACGATTTTATCCGCGCCTAATAACTTTCTTGCCTCCGCTCCGGATTTCAAGGCTTGTTCGACGGTCTTTGCCGCCGCGTCCGCGATTTTATCCGCGCCTAATAACTTTCTTGCCTCCGCTTCGGATTTCAAGGCTTGCCCGATTATTTTATCCGCATTCATTAACCGCCTCGCCCCGCTCACGGGTAAATCGCATTGCCCGACGTGTACGCCGTCCGCACCCGCCGCAAAAGCGATATCGGCGCGGTCGTCGATAATGAGCGGCACGCCGTATTTTTTTGCCGCTTCGCCGACTTTGACCGCCAACCTATATATGGCCGACGCATCCTTTTCCTTTTCGCGGAGTTGCAAAAGCGTTACGCCGCCCCTTAGCGCGTCCTCGATTTTTTTGAGGAAAACCGCCTCGTCCAAGCCGTCGCTTCCGGCGACGAGATACAGCGTTAAGTCGAGTTTTTTCATATATTTTTTCCTTTTAAAAATGCAATTAACGACGGCGTTTCAAGTATCGTTTTCGCGGTATTATACCGCCGTTTCAAGTTAAAATATGAACGTTTTTTAGAATAACTATGATTTCGATCTTTTCGGCGTTTTAAAAGCCGTTTTACGCGGCACTATACCGCCGTTTCGAGTTAAAATATGAACGTTTTTTGAAATACTCTGGCTTCAATCTTTTCGGCGTTTTAAATGCCGTTTTTCGCGGCACTATACCGCCGTTTTTTATATCGCAAAATTTTAAAAATATATCACGTTTCGATTATTTTCGTCGCGATTTTTTCCGTAAATGCGGCGTCGTGTTCGACGAAAAGCATTGTCGGCTTATCCTTCAAGATCAAATCCTCTATCTGCAAGCGTGAAAACACGTCGATATAGTTCAGCGGTTCGTCCCAGACATATAAGTTCGCCCGTTCGCAAAGGCTTTTCGCGATCAAGACCTTTTTCTTTTGTCCCTCGCTCAGTTCGCTCATATCCTTGTCAAACTGTTCGCGTGAAAAATCCAATTTTTTCAAAATCGTCTTAAAAAAACTCTCCTCGATTCCGTTTTCGACGGCAAACTCTTTCAAACCGCCCTTCAAAAAGGATGCGTCCTGCGGAACATACGAAATTTTCAAACCGCTTCCGACCTCAACCGCCCCCGTGAATCTCATCTTGCCGCGCCCGTCTGCGCCGCGCATATCCGCTCCGCCAATATCGGCTTTACACATAAAATCCGTATCCTTGCGTCCGTCAACGCCGTCCGCGCTCTCCGCCATACCGCCGATATCCAAGGAATTCATATCCTTACGTCCGTCAATATCCTTCGCGCTTACCGCAATACCGCCGATATCTAAGGAATTCATATCCTTACGTCCGTCAATATCCTTCGCGCTTACCGCAATACCGTCCGCGTCCGCAAAAAATTCCGCGCATCCTTCGCAAATCAGTTTCAAAACGCTTGATTTTCCGCTTCCGTTCTTTCCCGTAACGACCGCGCGGTCTCCGCGGTTGATCGTAAATCCGAGATTTCCGCACACCTTATTCCGCCCGTAATAGATCCCGACCGACCGAAATTCGACTAACTTTTCCGCGCGGTATTCGATCGGCTTGACCGACAGCCCGTCCGCGGTTTCGACGTTCTTTAAGAGGCGCGACTTTTCCCCGATCGCGTCGTTTTGCCGTTTTTCGATGGACTTAGAGGCTTTCATCAGTTTCGCCGCCTTGTGTCCGATGTATCCCTTGTCCGCTTTCAGCCCCGAAGAAAGTTTTTCGTGCTTGCTTTTTTCGACCTTATCCGACCATGCGGCGGTTCGTTTCGCCGCTTCCGAAAGTTTTTTTATATCACGCGACAACCTCTCGTTCTCCGCGGCTTCGTATTCGTCGCGCATCGTCTTATTCTCAAACCACGACGAAAAATTCCCCTTTTGAATCTCGATATCCGTCTTATTAATCGACAAAATATGATCGGCGCAGCGGTCGAGCAGCATTCTGTCGTGCGAAACCAAAATGAAACCCTTTTTCGCGCGCAAATAATCTCCGGCGACGGCGCGCGCGGCGGCGTCGAGGTGGTTTGTCGGCTCGTCGATAAGAAGGAATTTATCGGGTTTTAAAAACAACGCGGCAAGAAGAGCCTTTGTACGTTCGCCGTTGCTGAGGCTGTCAAAACGGCGGTATAGTACCTCCTCCTTGACGTCCAAAAGGGACAGTTCGCGAATGATTTTCCACTCATCCGCGCCGCCCGACGCCCCGGTCAAAACATCCAAAGTATCCGCGCTTGAATCACGGATTTCAAAAGGAAAATATTCAAATCCGACGGGCGAATTTATCGTCCCCTTGTATTCATAAAGCCCTAAAAGCAGCCTCAAAAAGGTCGTCTTTCCCCTGCCGTTCCTGCCGACAAAACCCAGCCGCCAATCGGTGTCAATGCGAAAAGAAACGTCCGAAAAAACGTCGTCGTAACTCCCGTCGTAGGAAAATGTCAAATTACGAATTTCTATCAACGCCATATCTTAAACACCAAAAGTCCCGTTACGGATTTCTATCAAAATCATATTTAAAATGCCAAAAATCCCGCGCCGTAAATGCAAAACACCGTCGCAACTCCCGCCGCAAGGAAATGTCAAATTGCGAATTTCTATCAACGCCATACCTTAAACGCCAAAAGTTCCGTTAGGAATTTCTATCAACATCACATTTTAATATTATCATTTCTAATATAAAATGTCAACTCTTTCGCCGCTCATTCGCCTTTTTTGCCGAATTATAGAATTCAAAAAAAATAAACCATTTTAATAAAAAATATGGTATCCCGAAAAAACAAAACCATTTTAATAAAGAACGAAAAAGAAAACTTTTCATAAAATTTTTCATTTTAAAAACGCGGAAAAAAATTTCTAAAAAACTTTTTCTTTGCCGTTTTTTTTGAGGATTTTTAAGATTGTCAGTATCGCGGCGGCGATCGTAACGCCGATAAAAATACTCAGAATCAGATCGATACTCGCGGAAAAAAAACTCAAAAGCGCGGCTATCACCGCCGACGAAACGAGATTCCCGAGAGCGATCGCCGCGAACGAATATACCTTGTCGAGCCTAAGTACCGCCGCGACCGCCGAACTTGTCCAAATGCCCGTCAGCGGAACGGGCAGAGCGGCAAGCAAAAAAAGCGTTTTGTATTGAAACGGAATGTCAAATTTTTTCTTTATCCGTTTTTTGGTTTTATTAAACGCTAATCCGCCGGCATATTTCTTCGCTTTCTCTTTCAAACTTTCTTTTACTCTTTCTTTGTATTCCGTATTGTCCGCATAACTGCTTGCTTTCTCATTCGTCTCCTCTTTCAAACTTTCTTTTACCCTTTCTTGGTATTCCGTATTGTCCGCATATCTATCCGCTTTTTCGTCCGGCTTCCTTTTCTCTTTCTCTTTTTCCGTATATTTCTTTGCCTTTTCGTTTATCACCTCTTCTATCGACGAAACGATTTTATTCAGCGGTTTAATTTTTTTTAACAGCGCGACCGCGGGAACAAAGGCGAATAAAACCGCGGGAATCGCCGCCGTCGCCGAAACCGTGCAAAAGAGCAATGCGGCAAAAGGATTCATACCCAGCCCGAAAGCGAACGGGATCGCCCCCCTCGCCTCGACGAACGGAACGACGGACAACAGCATAACGGTCAAAATGTCGTTCCCTATGATATTTCTCAAAAAATCGATTATAACACCCGCCATAAAAATCCCTCCGCAAAATAAAAAATGCCACATAAATATACATATATTCTATGCGGCAAAACATACCCTTATTCACACCTTATAATATTTCAATTTTTCGCTCCGTCTTTTTGAAAAAACGAACGAGTATACGGGCGTTTTTGCCGCGGTTTTTTAATCGGCATTCTTTAAAACGCGCTCATATTTTATTTCAGTTTTTCGCTCCGTCTTTCGGCGAAAAAATCCTTTATGACGGAAAGACATTCGTCCTTCATAATTCCCGAAAAACAATTCACTTTGTGGTTATAGCCCTCCGATTCAAAGATATTTTTACTGCACGCTTTGTCGTCGGACGCGCCGTAATAGAGGTTCTTTATACGCGAATTTACAATCGCCCCCGCGCACATCGGACAAGGCTCCAAAGTAACGTAAATATCGCAGTCCGAAAGCCGCCATCCGCCGACTTTTTTTTCGGCTTTTTTTATCGCTTGAATCTCGGCATGCCCCAAAACGCTGCCTATTTTTTCGACCGTATTATGCGCGGACGCGATCACCTCGCCGCCCGAAACCACAACCGCGCCAACGGGAACTTCGCCCGCTTTATATGCCTTTTTTGCCTCGTTTAAGGCTTTTTTCATATAAAATTCGGGCGGACGCGCATCCGTCCCTCGTTTTGAATCCTTTGAATACGGCATATCTAAAAACTGCTCCTTCGTTTTTTTTATATGACTTTATCCGAAAAAAATAGGTTTATTTATATGATATATATTATATAATATAAATTATATAATGGTCCGCTTTTCATTCTCATAATTATATCGAAAAAATAGATTTATTTATATAATATATGTGATATAATTCGCTTAGATTTCATTCCCGCGACGCTATACGAAATAAACTTTATTTATATGATATATATTATATAATTCACTCCGGTCTTATTCCCTCGCTTATATCAAAACAAAGACTTTATTTATATGATATATATTATATAATTCAACCCGGTCTTATTCCCTCGGCTCTATCAAAAAAAGGGCTTTATTTATATGATATATATTATATAATTCAATCCGCTTTTTAATGCGTTTTTCATTCGGAACGCATTCTCATAGAATACGCGTTTACGATCCCCGTCAGCCGCTCGTTTTGCCGATAGATCGCGTCGAATTGACCGTCCAATTCCGCGTAACTAAGCCCTTCGTTCCCGACTTCTATCGTAAACGCGGGCTTTCCGAACCGTTCGGTAAACCAATCCTTATACCCTCCCGCGCTTCCGACGCTTTCCGCGAGAGGATAACCCGTCGCTTTTGAGATTTCGGCGGCGAGAGCGGGCGACGGCGTACTGTTTTTGTAGCCGTAGTATATGACTTCGCCCTTACAATGATAGCACAAAACGCAAGAAAAGTCATGCTCTTTTGTGATGTTTATCAACGCTTTTGTTTCGGGTTCGCTCTCCGGGAAGGGTCCGATATAGTTTTCGGGCGCGGGATAGCGCGCGTTTTTTATGCCCGTTCCCCAATCCGCGTCGAAGTTGACGTTCAAATCCACCGCGTTTACGTTCGCTTTCCAAAGCGAAAAATCCCTGTCGTAGCCGTTTATTTTTATCAAATTTTCCGAAAAAGGCGAAAGCGCGCCGCGCCCGAAAGCGTCCGAACTGCCTTTTGTATTATTTTCTGCCGAACCGCCGAATTTTAAGCAGTTTTTTGCGCTATTTATTGCATTATTCCATTCACCGCTTCTATATTCCGCTCCGCTTTTTGTATTATTTCCTACCGAACAGCCGAATTTTAAAGCGTTTTTTGTGTTATTTTCCGCATCGTTTCCTTTATAATTTATAAATTTTAATCCGCTTACGGCATTATTCTCCGCGGCATTCCGTAATTCCAAATCGTTTTTTGTATTATAATTTACTCCGTAATTCCGCGATTCCAAATCGTTTTTTATGTCGTCTTTCCCCTCAAAACCGCCGGAATAGTCCCTGGAAACATCGAAAATCTCCGCGAATTCCTCAAATATATTAGGCGAATTGACAAAACGACGCGAATATATATAGCCCCTTTCACACTTCATACAGTCGACCGAACCGCCGCCGCTCCCTAAACAACGCCCCAAACGATCGATAAAATCAATCCCGTGAACCGCCAAAGCAACCCCGTCGACGTTCACAAGCGGGATAAAATATATCGCGCTCCCGCCCCCGTATTCCTCCGCCATTTTCAAAACCAACGGAGCCGTAGCGTATTCCCTGGCGTGAATCGCGCCGAAAATCATCGCTTCGCCAAACCGCGCATCCCCCTTCTTTATATACGGAATCGGACAACCCAAAACACTCTTCCCGATCACACCGACCTCGAAACCGCGCCGTTTCATCTCCGCCGCCGTGAGATATATGTCCCTAATCACGTTTTCACGTATGATATTCATAATCAAACCACGCCCCTTCCCGTCTAAAAATCCGTATATATAAGCCTATAATATACTATGAAAACCAATAAAAAAAATTGAAAAAATAAAATCCTTTAAAAACATTTAATGAAAAATTTTTCTCTCAAAAAAACTTTAACAAAAAATTCCGTTAATCAAAAAAATCAAAAAAATATTAAAAAACTCCTCTCTCAAAATGAGAAAGAAGTTTTTTCGCTTTTCTTAAAATTATATTAGGAAAACCTTAATTTTGTAAAGTTTTTCTTGATACTATTTAGGATTTCTTTAATTCTACAAAATTTTTCTTAATTCCATTAGGACATCCTTAATTTTGTAAAATTTCCTTTCAAGACTATTAGGATTTCCTTGATTTTGTAAAAAATATTAAATTAATTTTGTACAAAATCCTGGCCGCCTAATAACGGTTCCACGGTGTTGGAACGCCGCTTACAGCCACCCGTTAATTATTCCACGATGTGGGAACTTCAACTCCGTCTACGGTCGTATAACGCCAATAATTCCCCTCTTGATATCCAGCCGAATACCAATACACAAAACGGTTACTATAATTCCAACTCGAACTCCACCCGTCCGGCTTGCTCTCCGCCTCCGCATAAATAGTCAAATTACGGAAACTCCCGAACGCAGAATTACCGATACTCGTTACGCTTGTAACGTGTACCTTTTCACCCTAAAATTTATTGGCGGAAAGGTGCCGTTTGCGTCCGTTCCCACGGCGGCTTCATCTATTATCACGTTTTCGGAGGGTTCCGCCGTATCAAGCGTTTCCATTGCGTTTGTCAGGATTTCTGTTCCATATATCAGGGTTTCCGTTGCGTTTGTTAGAATGTTCATTTCTCCTGTCGGCGTTTCCGTTGCGTCTATCGCGGCGGCTTTGCCGTCGGATTTAAAGGATTGCAATATCAATATTTTCGCTTCCGCGTCTATCCTGTTTAGATACCCGTCTATCAGTTCCTTGTGGCTAAGTTTGGATAAAAACCGTTTCACGTCGGCGACCGCGGTCTTTTCAAGTTTTACCGCGCTGAACGCCGCGATCGCCGTCGCCGACTTGCCAAGCCCGACCTCGAATAACAGCCCGTAGCCCGCATTGCTCATACACGCGTTGAACCCGCGTATTTGGTGGCGGTACGGCTTGATTTTCAGCGGCATTTCGCAAATCGGCGTTTCGTCGGTTTCGGCTATGGTCGCCCGCGGTATCTTTCGCGCCGCCGTTTTCAGGTTGTCGTCCAACTCCGCGCCGAACAATCGCACGAACGCGATATTCCGTTCCGTGCGGGGTATGAACCATGCTTTCGCGTCCGCATCGTATCTGCGACCCGCGATTTTCTTTATACTCTCGCGGTATAGGTAGCTCTCGGTAAGCCTGATTTCGTTGTCGCTCGTTTCAGCCCGCATAAGCCGTCTTTTCCCAGTCGATTGCCGCGACCACCGCGTTGGGACCAAGTACCTGCAAAAGCTCTTTCGCGCTTCGTTATGCTCGGGATAAAATATCTTTGTCGGACACGCCTCCCGCGCTCTCTTATACATCACCCCGCTTGTGCGGTTATACTCGAATATCTCTAAGATATTATACTCGAAGGTTATGGCGCATTCGTCGAGGTTTTCTTTTGCGTACTCGGTTAAAACGTAGTCACCGTCCGCGTTCAACGTCCTATATTTATCGGCGTTTATAACGTAGCGCCCCTCGACGTTACGGAATAATTCCTCGTCAAATAGGAACCTAAAATCTTTGTTGTTTTGGTATTCCGAGAAAACGTCAATCATCGTAGCTTCCTTACTTGGGCAAAGACAATCCGGCGTTTCGTAGTTGTAGACTTCCGCCGCTTCGTGATACCCGAAGTTTATCAGGCGTATCTTTGCCGCCTGTTTTGAAACCCGATAGAATTCCGATAACTCGTCTATGACATCATGTATAACTTGCAAGCTGTCCGGCGTTCTCTCAATATATCCGCGCTCTTTTAATAACCGCTTAACCTTTATTTCGGTTTGCGCCCTCGGCATAAGAATGCGCGGGGCTACGGCGTTTGACTGCCACTCCATCCATTCTTCGTCCGTAGGTTGCGATGTTTGTATTAGGTTACCCCTTGGCGCGGTCGTACAATGGTGAGCGACCGTCCGCGCCTTTGTGTTTATGTTCTTAACGATAGCGTAAACGCGGTGCTTGTGCCAATGGTAAGCCTCGTGCGCCATTGTGTTATGCTTACAACCTAAGCAACGCAAAAAGTAAACGTTCGAATCGACGAATATCTCGCGCGCTCCGCATGGTATGGCTTTTTACGCTTTGTTTCCTCGTCGTAAACTATTATGTCGCCGTCCGCAAAGCATATCATTCCGAAAACCGAAAGGTCGCGGGTTAGCGCTATATCCCCGTGAACTTTAAGCCCCATGCGCTTTTCTATCACCTCGCGCATCGGAGTGGGTATCGGGCTTTTTAATGCTTCGGGATAGTATTTTTCGAGAAATCGCTCCGCTTCTCCGTCTAAATCCTCGCGACTCAAAACGGGGACGAAGTTATCCGTCGCCGTGAAAGCCGTCCGCGCCTCAAAAAGTTTGCGCGAGTACGGTTCGATATTCTTTGTAATCGCCGCGCCGCTTCTTTTGCGCGGTGAATTCCGCCTCGACAAGCGCGCGGAACGTGCCGGCGTCGTCTTTTATCCGAATGTTTTGCGCGGTCTTAAAATATACGTTGAAAAGCTCAACATATTTTGCCTCGCGCATATCCGCGTCGAGGAAATCAAGGCTGCCCCTATTGCCGAGTGCAAACCTTTTTATCGCGCTAAAAATCTTGTCGTAGCCGTCGCCAGACTCCATTATGAACTTGCTTATTTCGCTATTCACTCCGCGCATCGGCTGTCCTCCATTTTATTCTTCGGTTTTGTTTATTGACGCGTTTTCCTCTTGTAACACATAATATATTCTTATTAATTCAGCAACTGCACCTTTTGAGTATCTATTGGTTGTTCCATAAACTGGTGAAGGCGACACAAATTTGCGTTGTTTGGCTTGCCTTAGTTGCGCACATGCCTTTGCAAAAAGTCCACCGTTGATATTACCATCATTTTTTATTACCTCTTGCTTTGCTTGCGTGTATAGCCCTAATTCTCCGCTCTCATTTTTCTTTATCGGAAATAGACAGTAATAATCTCTTGCAAATGAGTGTGCTTGTGCAGGATTGATTGCCATTGCGGTTTCTTGTTCGGTTATTCGATATTCAGTTGTATCCCCTGATATTTGCAAGTTTCCAATTAAGTTTAAGGTTTTTGCGCCATTCACTTCATTGAATTCTCCCTCTTTTACGAATAGGACTTGCTCATTAAGTTTATTAAAAGTAGCCTCGCTTAACTGAAAAACGGCTCTTGAATTATGAATAGTTCCCGTTTCGGCATCCAATACGCCTGCATTGTCTATCCCATATAACGCAATTTTATTAAAATGCTCTTGCCACTTTTGACTCTCTTTTTCGCGAGCAACCTCACGCACTCTTTCAAGTATTGTCACAAGTTCGGAATGTCCGATAAAAGTCGTTTCTGCCTTATATCTATAATATATTGCGCCTGTTTTTACGTCCCCACTACCTGTATTCTTTTCAGCAATAATTGGCTTATTTATTGCCTCTTTAACGATGATGACCCCTACTTGTTTTTCGTCAATCTTAGCGAGCTCGTGAGTCCATGCTATACAAGGATTATAGATTTCGCGCACAATTTTAGGAAATCCGTTATGCTCCATGTCGTTAAATTTTCCCGCGCTCTCGTCATCCAAACCTATAATAGAATGCGTGCCATCTTCAATGCCAATTACAATAAAGCCCCCCTTATTGTTCGCCAATCCTGCCATAGTTTTGAGTATTCTGCCTTGACTCGAAAATGATGCCTTAAATTCAATGCTTTCATCCTCTTGAAGAGAGCCCTCTTTTATTCGGCTCAGCAAGTCGTTTAAGTTTTGTTTATCCATCCTTGTACCCTCGTAAATGAGTTTATTCCTTTTTCGTTTTTAATCATTCCGCCAAAAGCATGCCGTCCTGCTGTTCAAGTGCCTTGCCAAAGTCGTATTCCATTATGAACTTGCTTATTTCGCTATTCACGCCGCGACCGCTTATGCGTTTTTCTCCATGTTTTTATTCGTCATCGTCCGTATCAAACAAACTCATTTGTCCCGTGCTCAAATTTAATAGCTTCCCGTCCATCGTTATTGTTTTGTCATCTTTACCTTTTTTTGAGTAGTCGTAAATTGAAGCAATGATAATTTGATGCCCTATGAAATCGCGTTCCAATATAGCAATCATACTATCGACCGCAACCTACTCAACCTCGCGTCCGCTCGGAGAGTCTATAAATAGAGGACTTTTATAACCAAGTTTATCACTCAAAATACGAGCGTAACTTATGCGGAAAGCAAATACCATCTTGTGATATATCGCGCCCGAAATGCTCTTAATATCCTTAAACAAAAAGCAATCTCCGGTGTCTAAATATTCGTCAATACCAAGTCCCTTTGCGTATTTGAGAATATATTCGTTAAGTTTCCCTGCCCACGCGTTTTGTATCCATGCACTTTCTCTTAACGCATCTCGTAGTTTCGTTTGCTCTTGTCATTTATTTCTCCTTCTTAAATGCTCTGCATTATATCAAGCAATTGTTGGTAGTTTGTCACGTCGTGGTATCTGACGACGCTTGTTGAAAGTTCGTTAAACAACTTGCGGGCGCACTTTATTTTGGCTTGCTCTATCGGGCGCAGTTGCAGTGTTTCAAGCGTGCCTTTTGTTTCGGCTATAAAATAAATGTGCTTTACGCCGCTGTTGTCGTTAAAGGCAATAGCCCAATCGGGGCTGTAATTGCCCACGGGTGTCGGTATTTGGAACGTGCGCGGCAACTTGGCGTAAACGCAAACCTCCGCCGCCGTGTCGAGCGCTTCCGCAAATCTGCGCTCAACGCTCTTTTCCGCCGTACCGTCCGTAAACACGTAGTCTTGAATGTGCTTGTCCGCCTTGAACGCTTTTTCAAATTCCGAGCGTTGTTTTTCCGCACTGAAAATGTCCGCTTCGTAGGTTCCGTCGGTTTGAGTGTAGGTTATGTGCTCGACCGTGAAAGCGGCTTTTTGCTCGTTTATAAGGTTTATCGCATTTGTTATAAATTCCTCCGGGTTCGCCTTGAAATAATAGAAAGTTTTCGGGCTTATTCCTTGCAAAATTGCCACGACCGTCTTTCTTGTAAGCGTCGTGCCGAGCGCGATTTTGCCTATAAGATCGTATTTGATGCGGCTTGCGGATATTTTAAGCTCCTTTGTCACCGTTTTACCGAGCGTGAAGCTTTCACCGCGCTTTAATGCCTCCGCATCCATTTCGCCCTTTTGAATGCCCGTCGTCGTTACGTATTTGAGTTGCGTTACAAATAATTTGCCGTCAAGATGCGCGATTGCTTTTTTTATCAATTCCGCACTGTCGAACTCCACGTCGTAGGTATATTTATGGTTGATATAGTTCCAAAGCGTTCGGAACTCTTTCTTGTAGAAATTGTCGTTGAGCTTGTTTACGACGGGCGGCTTTTGCGCGTTGTCTATCATATCGGACGGCAATTCGCCGCTGAACACCGAGCCGACAAGCGTGGCTATACTTGCCGCATAAGGCTGCAATTCAACGGGTAGCGGCTCTAATGCTCCCGCGCTTAACGCCTCGCGGTATTTTTGCGTGACATTGTCGTTGTCGTCGGTGTATTCGTTCACGCTCAAATACATATATAACTTTTTGGCAAGCGGCTTGTCAAGCTGAACGGCTTTACCATCCGCGTCTTTCACGAACTTGCCTATAAAATATTCCTGCGTCGCTTTTGTCGGGCGGTCGTAGAGTTCCTCTTTTATCTCGCGTTGAAGCCCGGTGACAAAATCGGCGTAGCTGTCGCTCGCTATAACCGTTAACTTGTTTATGTCGTGAACGCTTATATTCGGTGTACTTGCGTCTATCCTGTCGCCCTGCGAATTCACGCAAAGGCGCATTCCGCGTCCGACCTCTTGCCGCTTGGTAACCGTGCTGTCGCTCTTTTTAAGCGTGCAAATTTGGAATACGTTGGGGTTGTCCCAGCCCTCGCGAAGCGCGGAGTGACTGAAAATAAAGCGTGTCGGCTCTTCAAACGAAAGTAAACGCTCCTTGTTTTTCAAAATCAAATCGTAAGCGGATATATCGTCCGACAGCCCTTTGTCCTCGCCTCGCCCTATAATCGACGGGTTTGCCGCCCGACCCGTTTTTTTGTCTATTGAAAAATATCCGTTATGCGTTTTCTTGCCTTCTAAACCCTGTAAATACTTTATATACGGCGTTTCGATAAGGCTTAATTTTTCGGACAATATCGCCGCATATTCACGCTCAAAAACGTCGGCGTATTCGCCGTTTACTTCCTCGCCCGCGTCGTTGTAGCTCTTGTATTTCGCCACCTCGTCAATGAAAAACAACGACAAAGTTTTTATGCCTTTATAAAAATTGCTTTCCTCTTTCTCAAAGTGCGACAGTATCGTTTCGCGGATTTGAACGCGTCGGATTGCCGATTCGCTAAGGTCTCCCGCAACGCGCCCCACCTCTATTTCCTCGCCGTTTAAGAAGGTGATGGTGTTTTTGAACGGGTTAATATCGGAAATGACAAAGCCATTTTCGTATTGCGAAAGAGGCGGCATATTTTTCCCTTGCGACAGGTAATAAAGGTTGTCGCCTTTTTTGAGTATGCGCGTTTCGCGGCTTATGCCTTTTGAGTAGTTAATTTCGAACTCAATTTTTGCCATCGGCGGCTTATCTTTACTCAGTACGATTTGGCTAAGGTATAAATAGCCGCTTGTACCGCGCAGATTTTTGAGCTCGAAGCCTTTTACCTCAATTTTTTTAACTAACCTTTGGTTGTAGCTTTCAAGCGCGTCCAGCACGTAAATGAGGTTGTTGTATTTCACGTGCGTTGCCGAAAAACTCATCGAAAACAGCGGCTTGAATTTTGTAAGCCCTGCCTGCGTCTTTTCTCCGCCGAGTTTTTGCGGCTCGTCCAGTATGATAATCGGGCGGTTTTTTGCGATAACGTCAATCGGTTTTCTGCCTTGAAAGTCGTCGAGAACCATATCTATGCGGCGCGCGTCCTTGCCCGTAGCGTTGAACGCCTGCGCGTTGATAATCATAACGTTTATCGCCGCGCTACTCGAAAAACCGTCGAGCTCTTGCAACCTCGCGCTGTTATAAATAAAGAACCGCGCTTTCTTGCCGTAATATTCCATAAAGTGGTCGGCTGTTATCTCGAAGGACTTTTTGACGCCCTCGCGTATGGCTATACTCGGCACAACGATAATGAATTTGCTCCACCCGTATTGCTTATGAAGTTCAAAAATGCTCTTTATATAGACGTACGTCTTGCCCGTACCCGTTTCCATTTCGACGTCGAGCGCGGCGCGCCCAAGTTGCTTAAATAGTTTATCGGAAAGACGAATATTATTTTCACTTTGAATGCGGTTTACATTGGCAAGCAATGCCTCGTCGGAAAGGATAATTTTTGCGTTCTCGAAACCTATATCCTCGCGCTCATAGCCGGATATCTCTACGCCGTCCGTTTCATAAATCGATATTTGGCTTGCCTGCTTGCGTATGCCTAAATCGCGGGTGTACTTCTGCCGCTCTAAAAACGGTTGCCCCTCGAACACCCGCGTTATCGCCGCCACCGCGTCGGTTTGGTATCGCTGTATTTTGAATTTGAATTTCATTATTCGCCGCCCTCCTCGATGTCGTCCGCTTCCTCGTAGTAATAGGAATAATCGATACCTTTCATAAACGTTTCGCGGTCGTTTATTTTATCAGTTAACGCGGGCAGAATTAACGCCTTTATGTCGGACGGGTCGTTTACGCTTTTTTGCATCGCCGCAAGGTATGACTTTTTGTCAATCTTGCTCCAGTCAACGCATTTTTTTAACGCGCGTCTAAGCATTAGGTCAAGCCAAATGCGCGTACTCCTACCGTTGCCCTCCGGAAAGGGGTGCGCGACGTTCATTTCAACGTATTTATCTAATATTTCGTCAAGCGTATTCTCCGGCATACGCTCGATAAGTCTAAGCGTTCCCGGCAAAAAATTTGCCGATGCGAACATAAAGCCGCCCTTGCTTATGTTGTGTGTACGAATTTGTCCCGCGAAGTCGTAAAGCCCGCCGAACAGGTATGAGTGTATTTGTTGCAAACCCTTGACGGTACCGACTTCGATTTCATTTATCAAATTGCTCTCGAATAGAGTGTATGCTTTTTGCTTGCTTTTGCCGTCGATTGTGTTGTCGCCGTATACAAACCAATCAAGAAACTTTGACGCTTTATTATTCGGGAATTGTTTTGCAAGGTGAATGACCCCCTCGCCGTCTACCGCGTCCATTAAACGCCGCTTGCCGTCGGGGGCAAGAAATTTGAAAGCGTGAGCCTCACTCACGGTTTGATTTTTTTCTTGTAAAAGTTTGCGTTTAAGCCAACGCCAATATGCGTTTGGATCTTTGCTGTCCGTTAGCGCCGAGCAAATATCTACGATATTGAAATACCATTTAGCGTTTGTTTCGTCCCAAACGGCGCGAACCTCTTTGTCGTCGAAAAAACGGATCGAAATCTTTTCCACTATATCACCCTCCGTTCCGTAGTCGGGCTGTAGGTGACAAATATTTGGTCGAAACTGACCATTGTCGCGTCGTCGTTGAAACTTGCGTCGCGGAACACGGCGTATAACGGCTTACGCTTTGCTATTGCGGTAACCGTCTCTTTGGTTATATTTTCGTCGAAGCAACAAATAAGGTTTGCGTTTAAACCGTCCGAATCGGGATTTCCCACGGTAAAAATCTTTTTGCCGCCGATAGTTTCCGCCGTAATCGGGTTACTTAAATCCACGCCCATATCGAGCATAACCTGAAAGAGCAAATCCTCGGGCGTTCTGTCCTCTTTTATGTTGCTTTCAAGCGTCGAAAGGAAAGATTGAGTAAACTCCGCCGCGTCCGGATTATAATAAACGGGCTTCATATTACTTGTATCGAGTTTAAGAACGCGAAAACCGGTGTCGAGATCTTTGGCGCGCCGTTCATACTCCTCTTGCGGGCGAAGTGTTGTCTGCCCTCTTGTATATTCGCCGAAACTTGCATTGTCCTCGGTCAAAAAATTCGGAGAACCGATTTGCTTTTGGCGTTCAGTCTGAAAAGCGGTTTTTACCGTCTTCTCGCGTCTTGTATATCTTAAATCGTTAAGAACCTTTTGCCCCGCGCGCCTAATGCGCTCCTTGCCGATCTCACAAATATTGTCGTAACCCGCCTTGTGCGCCTCGCTGTTTTCGGGCGTTTGTTCGGGCAATTGTACGAGTATAAACTTGCGGTTGCCGCCGTCCTCCGCGTTTAATTGCATAACCGCATGGGCGGTTGTTGCCGAACCGGAAAAGAAATCGAGGATGAGACTATCCTCGTCGGTTACCATTGACACTAATTTTTGTATCAAGTCAGTAGGTTTTGGCGCAGAGAACACGTTGCCAACCAAACCTCTTGCGCTCACATCGCCCGAAGAAGAATACTCTAAATCGGTATCCATAATTACTTCGCTTTTGGGGGAAACCCAGTAGCTTGCCGATGTTTCCGTTTCTTTTATAAACTCTAAATCAAAACCGGTCTTACTAAAATATGCATCCTTATTTCTTTCCCAGTAATCTTTTAATGTTGCCTCTGTACCTCCCTTCCTTAAAAACTCCAAATAATTTTCATAAGCACGCAACCCCTTTTCCTTACTCCATTTCCACTGCCCTTGTGTAATAATTTTCTTACCGATTTGATAACGCATAGTCGGTCTATCAGGGCTATTATAGAGTCCCGCCCAACTACCGCATTGTTGTTTTTCGGTTGCAGGCTTAAATGGATTCTTAAAATAAAAATCGTTAGTTTTTTGGTATATTAAAACATACTCAAAACCAACATTCAACGTCTTTATCTTTTCAAATTGACTGTTTAGGCTTTTTGTCCCACGCTTAACCGAAAATGTATTTATAAAATTCTGTACTCCAAAAACTTCATCGCAAATCTTGCGCAAATTATGCACCTCGTTGTCGTCGATACTAATAAAAATAACGCCGTCATCGGTAAGCAAATCCCGCGCCAACTTCAAACGCGGATATATCATATTGAGCCAATCGGTATGAAACCGCCCGTTACCATCGTTGTTTTGAAACAGTCGGTTACCGTCCTCGTCCTCCGCGCCCGAACGTTCCAAATACTCCTCCGCGTTTATGGCAAAATCGTCCCCGTACACAAAATCGTTCCCCGTATTGTACGGCGGGTCTATATAAATCATCTTTACCTCGCCCATATACGTTTCTTGAAGTAACTTCAAAACGTCGAGGTTGTCGCCCTCGATATAGAGGTTTTTCGTTGTGTCAAAATTCACGCTTTCCTCACGGCAAGGACGGAGCGTTTTTGAAATCGGGCTGTTTGCCAACAGAATACTTTTCTTTTTGTCCGCCCACGTGAATTGATAACGTTCCTCGCCGCCCTCTATGGCAAAATCGGAAAGTTCTTGCCTAAGCAAATCAAAATCGACAACCCGCGTAGGCTTGCCGTCTTTGCCTATCGCTTCCGTAACGCAATTCGGAAACAACGCCGCAATCCTCTCTACGTTTTCGTTCACCTTATTCGGCGTTTGCATTTTTAGTTTGTCCATTTAGTCATTGCCTCCTTTTTGTCCGTTTTGCACGGCTTGCGATAGCCGTTCGATATATTTATCATAGCCGCTCATAAACAGTCTGTCCCGCACAATGCGATATTTTTTAAACTCGGTTTCAGCGTGTGCCTTTGCGATTTCCGCCGTCTTTGACAACTCGCTATCGGCATAAATTTTCTTTATGTGCCGTCCTATATTTTGAACGCTTACATCATAAAGAACGCTAAGCATTTTTTGCGTCAGCCATATATTCTCGTCCTCGCAGCGCATTTCTAAGCTCTGCGGGTTGTCGCCCGTTGAAGCGACGTATGTCAAATACTCCGCCGCCGAACGGATAGTCGCCTCGTTTTGCTTTTTGTTTTTATCGCCATTTTTCATTGCAGGGCCTCCTTTGCGGCTTTTAGTTCTTTTAGCCTTTCGTTTTGCTTTATACGTTTATTCGGCTGTTTTTCGCCGTCAACCTGCCGTTGCAAACTCGCAATCTCGCGGTCAAGTGCCGTTATACTCCTATATCTTACCGCAAGTTCGGCTATGCTTTCACCCGTCCGCCGTGTCAGCGGAACAAATTCCGCCGCTATGTCCTCATAAAGGTCGGTGAGTATACACGAGCGTTTTTCTATGTTCAACACATCGCCCTTTAAGAACGCCTTGCCGCTCTCGAACTGCTCGCCCTCGACCGTGAAGTAACTCTTGCCGCCCGCTATGAACAGTATAGGGTACGGAATTGCCTTTTGTATCGCGGCAAGCTCTTTTTTGTTCACCGCGCCGCCCTTGAACGTAACGGCGAATATTTGAATTTCCGTTACCGCGTCGCCGCGCCGAAAATCCGCCGTTTCGGGGCTTATTTTATACAGCCACGTTATGGTATCCACCGCAGCAAGCCCCGCCTTAAAGCGGTTTTTCGGAACTCGTTTATTCACTTTTGCGCGTGTCAAATCTATCATATCAGCGCACCGCCACAAAACATATTAGCTCAAAATCGTCTAAGCCCTTTATATCGCCCGTTAAAATAGTCGTGCCGCCTCGTTTAAATAAACTGTCGATATCCTTTTCCGCTTTGACGTTTATTATGCTTGCCACCGCCTTTTCAAGCAACCCGCTATACTTTTCCATTTTAAAGCCGTCTTTTGTTTCGTTGTTGAACGCTCTACACGCCGCCGCCATCGGTTCGCTCCGTCCCTTGCAAGTCGATCGCATAATGTCAAGCGCGGTTTTAGCGTCGGTGTGGTTTACCTTTATTTCGCCCGTGTCGGTTATATACACCAAATAGAACGACCTCAATTTATTTTCACTTGCCCGCTTTACGTCGTCGCTTGTGTTACGCAGAACAAATATCACGCCACGTTCAAAGCCTTTTATTTTGTCCTCCGGCACGACGGCGTGCATTCCTTTCGGTGCGCGTTTAGGCTCGCCGTATGTCTTTATGTAGTTGACTATGTCCATGCGGAACTCGTTCAAGCCTAAGTCCGTTATGGTTATATTGCCGTCCACGTCCTCTAAGTCTTGAAGCTCGCCCTCTTGCAATTTCTTTATTTGAAGCGCGCGGTGCTCGTACTCGACTTGTTCCTCGGTGAGTAGGTTATCCGCCGCGCCCGTCGTTTGGTCGACGATTGCCATTCTGCTTGCGACGCGTGAATTCAGCCTTATGTATTCGTCAAGCTTTATATCGCACCAAAAGTTTACAAGCTGAATTTCCGCGTTCTCACTTCCTATTCGGTCAATACGTCCGAACCGCTGTACGATGCGAACGGGATTCCAGTGTATGTCGTAGTTTATGCAAATGTCGCAGTCTTGCAAGTTTTGCCCCTCGCTTATACAATCGGTCGCAATCAAAACGTCTATATCTTTGCCAAGCGTTTTGTCCTCTTTGGTGACGACGCAACTGTTCGCCTTGTCTTTGGATATCGGGCTGAAAAGCGTCAGTATTGCGTCCGTCTTTCGTTCGCATTGTAACGTACTCTTATTGTCGCCCTCCCCGCCCTCGACCTTTGCCGATTCCAAGCCGAAACGCGACTTTACCCACGGCGCAATTTGCTCGTATAGATATGTCGTAGTATCGGCAAACGCCGAGAATATGAGCACCTTTTTATTCCCCGCATTTATCGGGTTTTGTATTTTGTCGGCGATTAGTTCCTTTAATTTTTTGAGTTTGCCGTCGTGCTCGACCGTGACCTTCTGCATTTCGGCAAGCAGTCCGTTTAGAACCTCTACGTCGTGCGAAATCTCGCGACGCCAACTTACGCAGTCAACGTCGCGTAGGTCTATTTGAACCTTTTTGCCTTGGTCGAGTTTTGAAAGCTCGAAGTTTTCCTCGTCATCGTCGGGGTTTAGTACGGCGTATTCATAGACCGTTCTTTCTATTTGTCCGCCGCCCGTCCGTTGAAAGTCCTCTATGCGCTTCAACGTTTCTTGATTCGTCGCAATAAGCGTCTTTATCGTCAAACGGAACGCTTCGCAACTACTCTCTAACCGCTTCAAAAGATTTACGTTCATGAGCTTCTTTATGCCCGTTTCACGTCCCGCCTCCATACTCTCGGTTGAAATGGTATTGCCGCCTAAGTCAAAATCCTTTATGTACTTTGACCGCTTGCTCTCAAATACCTTGCCAAAAGGCGCGTATACACTAAGCGTCAAGGAATATATAGCCTCGTATATTTGCTTGTATGTGAAAACGTCTTGCCTGTCCGTCAAAGCGCAGGTACAAGAAATCGGCTTGCGGCGTTTCGGAAAGCTGCCTATGTCCTTTACGTTGTAATACTTCGTTATATTCTTTCGGCTTCGCGCAATCGTCACACTATCGAGCAGCGTCCTAAAATCAAGGTCGAGCTTGTTTATGAGGTCGGCGTTCTTGCGTTTGTCCGACGGTAGTTTGCTCCAATCGTTAAAAACGCGTTGCGCCTGCCTGAATATCTCTTGTACGCTCTTTCCCGTACCGAGCGCGTCGTTAAACGCCTTGTAGTCGCCGCAGTACGCAAGCGCGAGTTGATTGCGTAGGTCGTTGTATCGATTGTTGACGGGCGTAGCCGAAAGCATTAAAACCTTTGTTTTTACGCCGTCTTTCATAATGCGGTTCATCAAAAAGTCGTAGCGCGACTCGCGTTCTCGTAGCGGGTTTATGTTGCGGAAATTATGGCTTTCGTCAATAACCGCAAGGTCGTAATTTCCCCAATTTATCGCCGCAAGGTTCACGCCGTTGCTCATGCCCTGCCGCCCTAAGTCGGTATGGTAAAATACGTCGTAGCGGATTTTATCCGCATAAAAAATATTTGTCTTTATGTTGCCGCAATACGACTTCCAATTGTCCGCGAGCCGCTTCGGGCAAAGCACCAAAATCGAACGGTTTTTCAGCGAATAGTATTGCATTACCGCAAGCGCGGTGAACGTCTTACCCAAGCCGACGCTGTCCGCTAAAATGCACCCGTTATATTTTTCGAGTTTATTTATTATTCCGATTGCACCATCGCGCTGAAAGTTGTACAGCTTATTCCATATAACGCTATCCTTAAAACCCGTCGCTTCCTGCGGCAAGTAGTCCGCCGTGAGGTCGCTTAAAAACTCGGTGAATATGTTGTAAAGCGCGATAAAGTAAATATATTCGGGCGCGTTCTCGTTGTACGCGCCCGCTATCCGCTCGACAATGTTTTCCGTTACGTCCTCTAACTTTGCGGGGTCCTCCCATATCTCGTCGAACTGATTTATGAACGTGCGGGTCATACTTGTGTCGTCCATTTTTATTATGGGCGATAAAAGCGTATTGTCCCGTTCGAAGCCGAGCGTCGTTGTCGTGAACCCGTTTATCGGAGTGTAAACAATTTTGTCGTCAACGGCGATGTAACTCTGAACGTCGCCGCTTGTCTTGTTCGATTTGAACTTGACCCTTGCCTTTATCCATTCGGCGCATTCTTTCGCAATGGCTTTTTGTGAAAGTTTGTTGCGTAGCCGAACTTCAAATTCCGTGCCGTATAGGCTGTTTTCGCTTATTTCGTTAGGGAGAAAAAATTCACGCTTTTCTTTTTTGAACTTGTCGGTTACCTCGCAGCTTGCAAATGCGGGCGAACTGAAAATAAACGACAATTCCTTGATGCTCTCTAACTCTTTTTTCAGAGCGTTGAACGCGTAAATAGAAAAGCAGGACGCCGCTATCCTTATGCGGCTTCCGTTCGCGATTTCCCTCTTGAGGTCGTCGCCTAATAACTTTTCTCGGTTGTTTAGTATGTCCACGCTTTGTTCTCCCGGTATTTTGCAATAGTTATTATAAAGCTAACCCCTTATATTAGGGGCTTTTCTTGTCGTCGTCAAGCTTAATCCCCTTTTTCTTGCAGTAGTCTTCGAACCGTTTTTGCGCGAGAAAACTCGGGGCGTGTCGTTCTTGTTCCCACCTGTTTACGGTCGAAAACGAAACGCCTATCTCGTCGGCAAGCTGTTTTTGGCTCATATATAACTCGCCTCTAACGGCTATTACCTTTTCGCTAAATTTCATTTAACACCCTCCCGCGTCAAGATATAGCATAGTATAGCATAAACAAAATTAAAAAGCAAGCGATTCTTTATGCTGTTTTCAAGCCTCTTTCCGTCCGTGACGGCGTTGGATGCTTTTTTTCTCGCCCGCATAGCTTTTATCAAGTTCGCACGCAAAATCGAACGGGGCGCAAGCGGTGCCGTTTGTGTTCGTCTATATAGCGATATACTTTTGCCGTCTGCTTATGGGTAACTCGGGTATCGTGTAATTTAGCCCGCTTGTATTAGGGCTTGAATATACCGCCTTAAAACCTTTGATTTGATGTCGGTACGGAGTGATGCCTATCGGCATTTCACAGACGGGTTCTTCGGCTTGTTCGTTAATTGTCGGCGCGCAAAGAAAATCATTAAGTCTCTCGTCGACCTCCGCGCCGATCAGTTTCAGCAAGCCGAGGTTCTGTTCCGTCAAGAACCCGACCGAGGTACTTTTCATCGTAGACATCCAACGCCCGCGCAAGCTCGCGCCGGCTTATGCGGTTGATTTCCAAAACCTTAATCATCGCTTTCGCTTTTAGCCGCATCGCCTTTCGCCTCCTCTTTCTCTTTAACCGCGTCCTCCGCGCCGTCCTTATCCCTAAAGCCGATCGCTGTGTCCAAGGTTCGCCCGCGGTAATCGTTCTTTCGCTTCGTTCATCCGAATCCCGCGCCGGGTTTCCGCATCTGCCGCCGCCACCTCATCGGTCCCCTCGACCGACATCTTTTGTCCGTTTTCGTCTTTGAAATATACCTTTGTCATTAGACCTCTTGCGAAACCGGTTGAAGTAGTGTAAAATGGAGTTATAAAATATGAAAATCTAAAAAGTTATATTGCAATTTTGAACTATAACATTAGTTTCGCAAGAGGTCTATTGTCTTTCTCCCCGCGGCAGGTCGTCGGTAACGTACGGAACGCGGCCTTTATATTTTGCGCATTTGAACGCTACCCTTTACCTCTTCCCTCCCGATTCGCTTTCTTTAATGAACCGTTTCCAATCCTCCACCGCTATCGAACCGCTCTTGGTCTTTCTTAGCGCAAGCCGCGCAAGGCCGCCCGCCTCCATATACATCGTCACGTCCTCGATATCCTGCGGAATAGCCTTGCTCTCCCGCGCCTCTAAGTCATAGAGGAAGTTCTTGTCCTCATCGCTCAAACCGAATTTCTTAGCGAGCAATTCCAATCTCTCCGCTTCCAACGGCTTCCGCCCGTTGCTCTCGATGCCGCATAAAAACGCAAGCGACAAATCCAAATACTCCGCCATATCTTTCAGCGTGATTTCGTTGCTCCGCCTCAATTCTTTGATATAATCCCCGAATCTTTTCGGCTGCTTTTCCATATCCCTTTCGATACCTCCGGTTCCTTGCCGTTTAATCGGCAATTGTTCTTATTCCGCGTATTTATATTGACATCACTATTTCGCAATGTAGCGTAATAATAGTGTAGACGATTTTGAAGCGCTTGTCAAATGCTTATAATTTCGAACATTCGCAAGTTCGCGGAAAAGTTATTGTGAAACCGTCCAATTTTTCACAAAAAAGGCGAAAGAAAAATCTTTCGCTTATCGTGCCTAAAATAATGGCCGTTGCGCTTAATCTTCCAATTGTAAGCGCATTAATATTCACGCATCGTTACATTATATTTATTTGCGAATATATATTTAAATATTTGCTATATTCCCGCTCATTTTCTTTTTTAATTTATTATAATAAAATTCGTTCGTCAATTCTTCTCCGGCGTATACACCGCAATCAACTTGCGCTTCCGATACAAGCACTATCGGATCCGTCACCCATTCCTTATCAAACCCGTATGGCATAAGAACCGCCGCATCCGCGTCGGACATGTAAGACGGACTCTCATATTCGTAAATATACAGCTTATCTTGCAATCCGTCCGCAGCTTTTTCCAAAGCGTGCAATACGTCTTGTTTTTGTCTTAAAGCGGGATATTTCACGCCGTCGATTTTATTCTCCTCCGTCGCGCTTAATATATTCTCCGGCAATAAGTTTTGAGCGGTCACGCTTTGTATTAAATCTTGATATAAGGCGTCTATTTTGTCGTTAACATTATTAAAAAACACTGTCCACAACGACTCGCGCTGTTTTTCTTTTTCTCTCTCATCCGAATTTTTATACGCTAAAAACGACGTCATAATAAAATTATCTTTTATTTCGCACCGATCAAATAATATTCTGTAATAGTGCCTCGTCGCATTCTCTAATACCGCCATTTTTATCCCCTTCCTTATAATATATTTCGTCGGTTATTCGCAAGAAATCAGCGAAAACTTATCGTGTTGTGCGTACGTGTTTATATTGCCGCACGTTTATCAATAATAAATATACACCGCTCCGGAAGTGCCGGCCGCTCCGGATCTTGAGGATAATATTACATATATGCCTCCGCCTCCGCCGGCACCCGCGCCTTCGCCGATATGTCCGTCTTCATACGACCCGCCGCCTTTGCCTCCGTTCGCCATAGGCGACGCGCCGCCTCCGCCGCCTCCGCCCGTCGAACCGGAACCCGCGCCGCCTCCTACTCCCGTCAAATATGTTATTTGTTCCTCTTCCGGCGTATAGTTTTTGAAGTTAACCGTACAATGACTACCCGAATTGTTGCGCGAACCTCCGTTTCCGCCGCTAACGGTTTTTATTACACGATAATACGCGTTATCCGTAGTTCCTCCCGAAACGCTTCCGCCGCCTCCGCCGCTACCGTCATTTTTACCCGCCTTTCCGCGTCCTCCGCCCCCTGCCGTCAACGTGCAAACCGCCGTTGTAGAACTTTTAGACGTATACGTTTCGGATTTAGTGCTTCCTCCGCCTTCGCCGTCGGAGTTCCCGCCGCCGCCCGTACCGCCGTTGCCAACCGTAAAGTAATACTTATAGTTATGGTCAAGTCGTCCCATCAACGCATGTATATACGCACCGCCGCCGCCTCCGCCGCCGCTTTTTATGCTGTTGCTTCCGCCGCCGCCTCCGCCGCCGCCGACCATAGTGATAAAGAAAAATTTCCTTTTCTCTTCAGCTGTACTTAGTTTCGTCCCCGTTCTGCTGTTTTCCGTTGCCGACGCCCATATTTCGCCGTCATCAAATACATTTAAATAAAAATTCGAACTCGAACTGTACCTGTGTTTTAACGACGGTCGACACCCTTTTTCGCAAAGCGCTATTTCCGTCTTTACCGAACCGGTTGTAGAGTAAAGCTTGCCGGAACAGGTATTTGACGCATAAATATACTCGCTCGGATATGTTATATATTGCTCATTAGGGTGAGATTCAGATCTCTTCAGCCCATTAGTTAAAAACTTTAAGTTGTTTATACTTGCTTTAGCCCGTCTATCGGTTACTCCGCTGCCGGCATATCCTATCTCGCATATTTCGGATAACGGTTTTCCGTTTATCTTATATCCCGCCATTATATAATTACCTTTTCCCCTGTTTCTTTGTTTTGCTTTATATTTCCGCTCTGTCGGAATCTCCGCCAAAGCAAAATTCTAAATAGTTTAATGTTTAGTAATAAAACGTTACATAAGACGGCTTTCCGCTCGCGCCGCCTCCGCCCGCAAGCGTCAAATGATTGTTCCCGCCGCCTCCGCCGCCGCCCGTACCGTAACCCGTGCCTTGCTTCCCGTCTTTCGCGCTACCTGATCCGGACATCTTATCGCCTCCTTGTCCTCCGTTCCCGAATACGCTCGCCCCGCCGCCTCCGCCGGGACTGTTTCCGCTTCCGGCAGCCCCTCCGCTCGTGTTGTAAATTTTACTGCCGTATGACGGAACTTGTACGTCTATCGAACCGCTTAATGCGCCGGCAGAACTTCCGCCCGCAGCCCCGTTTTTACCTGCTATAGCACCCAAAACCGTAATACCGATCGGCGTAGGATTATTGCACGCAACACCCCCGCCGTCGCCTCCGTTCCCAACGGAACTTCCCATGCATTTTCCGCCTCCGCCGCATGCGCCTCCGTATACTGTAAACGTATGCGTGGAATTTGTCCCGTAATTTATTACGATCGAACTGCTTGCCCCCGTACCTCCGGCGGCGCCGTCGTTCGTCGAACCGCTTCCTCCGCTCCCCGAGCCGCCGAGCGTTACCGTAATATATCCGTATTTCCCGGACGAATCCTTAGCTAACGCCGAAAAATCAACACCGAAAAGTATGTAACCGCCGCTCCCGCCGCCTCCGCCGGGATTATATACAAACATGCCTCCGGAAGCTCCGCCGCCTCCGCCGCCTGAACCTTGCACCTCGATAAATATAACCTTAGCGTCAAGATTCTTTAACGCCGACACTTCGCTGAATGTGTTGCCTCCGTCCGTCGAAATAAAAATACTGCCTTCCGGCATCTGCGCTTTGTTCGCCGCATACTTAGACGGTGCTTTCGTTATTATTATCGAACTCGATTGATACGCATAACCGCCAAACGATTTGAACCTCGGCACGCAACCCTTCTTGGCTATACGCATAGAACTGCCGTCGATTTTATACGGCAAATCAATATAGTTTGTTCCGCTGTAAAACTTATCCGCTACAAACGCCGTTAATTTATTTGTTCCGTCGTTAAACGTTCCCCCCGAGGAATTTATCGCCGTTCCTCCAATCTTTGCGTTCGGATACTTAGACTGAAACGAATACGTGCCCGCCCTTGCCTCCGTGCGGCTGTCGTTGGTATACTCTCCAACCTCGCAAAGCTTCATTATGTCAATAGAGTTTATTTTATATCCTGCCATTTTCTTTATCCTCCATTGTTTGTTTTAGTTTTATAGAGCAGACAACATTATCAATGCTTCTTCCCTCTTATCTTATTACATTATTTTCTTATTGCTTATTGTCTAATTTAAAGAATGCCTTTTCTTTTTCTGAAAGAGCGCTTTCATAAATATCAAAGTTAATAATGCTATGTCCTTGTATGTAATAACTTAATAATTTTTTCACGTTATCAAAATTGTTTCTTGAAAGTATAAAATAGTCCGCGCTTATTTTGATAGAACCGTATAGATAGGAATTAACTCTTGTGATTTTATCCGTTATGCCTTCTATCTTTGAAATTATTACATACGGAATAACTTTCTTTTTGCGAGTATAGTACGGCAAAATTCCTATCTCTTTTATGTCTTTAAAAAGGTACGTATATATTTTATTAAATTGCGTAATGTCAATTTCTTTTTCACCTATATAAAATTGCGTAAATAAATAATAAAGTGGCTTTGTTTCATATATGAGAAAACAGATTGCTATAAAAAGTATAATATAAAGAATTATTCGTTCCGCTACAGTTCCGTCGATTTTGCCGTGTATATCCATCCATATTAAACCGCTAAAAACGAAAAAGCCTAATATTATACCAAAAAAATACCCCGTCATCAAACTAAAAAATGGTTCCGCTTTGAATTTTTTCTTTTTCATAAATATACTCCTTTCGTTTCTCTCGATCATATTTTCTATTTGCCAGTAATAAGGCTCCATATTTTTTTTGCGCCTGCAATAAAAACAGTAACGCCTCCCGTAACTATTGAATCCTCCGCAAAAGAATATAATAATTTTGATGTAGCCACTTTACTCAATGTATTTTTGACACCAATATCATGAAAAGCACCATGTCCTCCAGCACCAGCAAATGCTACTGTTAACAACAAACTAAATGCCACTTCACCAAATGTTAATTCCGTGCCATGAACCATCGAATCCACCATCATACTGGTAAAATTCAAAATAACATTAATACCTATTAACGCTCCTACGCTAAGACCTGTCATCGAAAACATGCCGCTAACTCCGCCAAGCACGCTATCAAACAACACTTGTTCCCACACAATATTATCCCAACCATATGTTACTCCTTGGGATACAATTGATGTAGTTCCTCCTATTATAAATCCTGCAACAAGACCTATTAATAGAGCCGTAGTTAAAACAAGGAAACCAGACGGATCAACATTGTTTATAGGGTTATTCGCGCAATAAGCATACAAATTAAACCCGTTTATATCTCCGTTCGTCAAGTCAAGTACGCTCGGGTCATCGGCGTTTATAAATCTGCCCGTGTCGGGGTCGTAATAGCGGGATTTGAGGTAGT
>JAISNN010000093.1 GCA_031276195.1 Clostridiales bacterium | reverse complement strand
CAAGGGGTGGGGCGAAACGCCGCGCTTGAAATCCGCCCTTTACGTCAATGACGATAGGATAAGATAAGCAACGCATTCTAACGGTTCTTTACTCATTATCCGCTATTCCCCTCCGTGGGAGGGGCAAGGGGTGGGGCGAAACGTCGGCTTGAAATTTCACCTTTTGCGTCAATGACGATATGGAACGAAAACAACGCATTCTAAAATCCGTTCAAGTTTATTCGACGATTCCAAGGGTGGGGCTACCGTTTCGGAAAGTCAATTAAAAAAACACTCTCCGTCTACATTCCGCTCACAAAACCTCATTCAAAAATCTCTATCTCCCCATGCTTTACACTATCCTCTTAAACATCTTGTCCAATTCCGTTCTGGTCATCTTGACGAACACGGGGCGTCCGTGCGGACAAGTCGGGGTCATATCGGAATGTTTTTTTAAGAGTTTAACGAATTCAAAAAGTTGCGAATCGTTCAATCCGTCCCCCGATTTTATGGATGATTTGCAAGCGGTTTGAATAATTTTTTCGGTCAGATAGTCTTTCGACGCTCTCGTATCTTTAATTTCCGAAAGTAAATCGGCGATAAATTTTCGCAAATCGATATCGACGGGCGCGGCGGAGATTTTGAAATCGCCTCCTCCGAAGTATTCTATGTCGAATCCCAATTCCCGCATATACTCCGACAATCCGTCGAGAACGTTTTTTTCGGCGTGGTTGACGGAAAAGACGTAAGGAGTCAAAAAAATCTGGCTGTCCGCGCTATGGGCGCGCGCGCTCAATCGGTCGTAATTGACACGTTCGTGGATGGCGTGCTGATCGACGAGATAAATTTCGCCGAGATATTCAAAAATCACATAGCAATTCAAAACCTGCCCCACAAGCCTGCCGTGTTCGATAAAACCCAATGTTTTGGATTTATTTCCGCTCCGCGTATCCGTTTTTTCGTTTTGCGCATATGTTACTTCGTCGTCAAAATCCGCTTTTCCGCTTTGAGGATACGTTCTTTCGTTTTGCGTATCCGTTTTTTCGTTTTGCACATACGTTCTTTCGTCACGTAAGTCCGCTTTTCCGCTCTGCGTATATATTATTTCGCTTTGCTCATCGGACACATTCGAGAAAAAATCCGAAAAAATTCCGATCGGCGAAGAACTTTCACTCAACTTATTTTTTAAATTTTTCGGGCGGACACCGAACGAAACCTCTTTGCTCCGTCCGAGATTTCTTATCGATTCAAGGTCAAGCGCGGGAGAATAAACTCTTTTTATTTCCGAATTTACGCCGATATTTTCTCCGTTTTTACCGTGTTTTTCACCCGTATTTTGACCGTTTTCGCCGTCTTTTTCGCTTATATTTTGACCGTTTTCGCCGCGTTTTCCCCCTATATTTTCGCCGTTTTTACCGTGTTTTTCGTCTATATTTTCGCCGTTTTCGCCGCGTTTTTTACCCGTATTTTGACCGTTTTCGCCGTCTTTTTCACCTATATTTTGATCGTTTTTACCGTCTTTTTCACTCCTTTTTTCCCCGATATTCACAGAATTCTCCCCGTCCGAAACGCCGCGAAACTCCTTTTCACCGTCCGCGATATACGCCGAAACACGCCCTTGAACGGCGCGGAAAACGAATGAAAACACCCTCTTTTCGTCGGCGAAACGCACGTCGTTTTTTGTCGGGTGCGCGTTTACGTCCACATCGTTAAACGGCAAAACCAAATCGAGAACGAAAATCGGAAAGCAGCGTTTCATAATGCTTTCGCCGTATGCCTTCAAAACGGAGAGTGAAACCGTTTGGTTTTCTATAATTCTGCCGTTTATGAAGGTTGTTTGGTAGGTTCTGTTCGGCTTATAATAGCCCGGAACGGAGATATAGCCGCGCAAAATACTTGCGTTTTCGCGGTATTCGACGCTCATAAGGTTGTCGGAAATTTCCCGTCCGTACACCTCGTATACCGCGTTTTTCAGCCCTAAGCCCTTTGTTTGGTATACCGTTTTTCCGTCCGCTTTGTAGGTGAACGATATGTCGGGATATGCCAAAATAAACTTTGCAAGCAAAGCGGAAATATAACTCTCCTCGGTTTTCGCGCGTTTCAAAAAATTCAAACGCGGCTTGGCGTTATAAAAAAGGTCTTTGACCGTAATACTTGTTCCGCGGTTTGCCGCGGCGCAGCCTATTTCCCCGAAAATCCCGTCGACAATCTCCATTCGGCTTGCCGCGTCCGCCTCCTCAGTCTTTGACACGGCCTCGACAAGCCCGACGGCGGCGATACTCGCCAACGCCTCGCCGCGAAACCCCAGAGAAGAAACGGTAAAAAGGTCTTCGGCTCTCAAAATCTTGCTTGTCGCGTGGGGCAAAAAGGCTTTTTTGAGGTTTTCGCCGTCCATTCCGAAACCGTTGTCCGCAACCTTTATGCTTTTCAGTCCGCCGTCAAAAATCTCGACGGCGATATTATCCGCGCCCGCGTCGATCGAGTTTTCGACGAGTTCCTTGACGACGGACGCCGGTCTTTCGACGACCTCGCCCGCGGAAATTTTATTATATACGGAACTGTCCAAAATATTTATATTAGGCATTTTGTATTCCTTTTTTTTGAAATTGAATGATGTTTTTTGAATTTTATTTTTTATTTTTTGATTGAATTTTACTTTTTATTTTTTGTTGAATTTTGTTTTTCACTTTTTCTGAATTTTCTTTTTCGCTTTTTCTGAATTTTCTTTTTCGCTTTTATTAAATTTTGTTTTTTATTTTTCTATTGAATCAGCGGTTTTCGGGCTTTTATTTTATGCCGCGCTTACGCCTTTCTTATATATAGTGTTATATCATTTTTCGCGCTTCTATACCGCGTTTTTTGTTATATGTTTTTTAATGCGGCCGCCGCGTCCCAAACCCCCTCACTCGGATGAAAATTTTAAGGATTACGCCGCCGCTGATCACTAATAATACCGCCGCTAACCGCTAATAATACCGCCGCTGATAACTAATAATAACCGCTAAATATTCCGCAGAACGCTAACCGCTAATTCACGCTTCTACTCCCCGATCAATTCTTTCAATCCCGACAAGATCGTCAACGCTTGCAGCGGCGTACAATTCTCCGGTTTTGTGTCCTTTAAGACGTTATATATTTCGTTTTTCACCTTGTCTTTATCGGACAATTCCTCGATAAAACTCATTTGTTTCGTATTTTTTTTGGACATTTCGCCGATCATTAAAGCGTTCGTGTCCTTATTTATGTCCGCTTCCTCCAATTTTTTCAGCAAAACCTCGGCGCGGTCGATAATCTCTTTCGGAAGTCCGGCGAGCGACGCGACTTTGATCCCGAAACTTTTGTTCGCGCTTCCGCGCGCGATTTTATATAAAAATTGGATACTATGCCCTACCTCTTTCACGAGAACTTGATAATTTTTCACGCCGTCAAGCAGTCCTTCCAATTCGGCGATTTCGTGATAGTGCGTTGAAAAGAGGGCTTTCGCCTTTGTGTGTTTCGAGAGGAATTCCAAAATCGCCCACGCGATCGACAGTCCGTCGTAGGTCGAAGTTCCTCTGCCGATTTCGTCCAAAATCATAAGGCTTTTATCCGTCGCGCCGTTTAAAATCCCCGCGACTTCGATCATTTCGGTCATAAACGTACTCTGCCCCAGCCCCAAGTCGTCGCTTGCCCCGATCCGCGTAAAGATCCTGTCGGTTAGGGCTATTTTCGCCGCTTTCGCGGGTACGAAACAGCCTATGTGCGCCATAATCGTTATGATCGCGACCTGCCGCATATAGGTGCTTTTCCCCGCCATATTCGGACCCGTAATCACGAGAATACGGTTTTTTTCGCCGTCTAAGCGGACGTCGTTCGGAATGAAATCGCCGCTCATAATCGCCCTTACGACGGGGTGAACGCCCCCCGTTATGTCCGTTTCTTTGATCTTAGCGTTGATTTCGGGTCTTACCATATTGTGCATAACCGAAACCGCGCTAAAAGACAAAATTATATCGCATACCGTTATCGCTTCCGCCGTCTCCTGCATAAGGGGAATGACCGAGGACAGCGCGGATTTTATTTCGGCGAAGAGGACGGCTTCGATTTTGAGAATTTTTTCTTCGGCGTTCAAAATCTTATCCTCTAAGTCTTTTAATTCCTCCGTAACGTAGCGTTCGCCGTTCGTTACTGTTTGTTTTCTGATATAGCGGTACGGAACGAGGCTTTTATTCGGGGTGGTAACCTCGATATAATAGCCGAAAATTCTGTTGAAACCGATTTTCAGCGTTTTGATTCCCGTTTCGGCGCGTTCCGCGGTTTCCAATTCGGCGATGAGGTTTTTTCCGTTTTTTCCGAGTTTTCTATATTCGTCCAACTCCGCGTTGAACCCCTTTTTGATATAGCCGCCGTCTTTTACGGCGGCGGGCGGATTGTCGTCGATCGCGCGTTCCAAAAGTTCGCGCGTTTCTTTGACGGGGCGGATTTTTGCGCCGCATTTTTTTAGAAGGCGCGATTTACAAGATTCCAAAAGTTTTTTTATGCCGGGCAGGGCGGTTAAGGTCTCCCTTATCGCCGCGCAATCTCTGGGGTTTAGATTTCCGTATGAGATTTTCGCGGCGAGTCTTTCGATGTCGCGGACGTTTTTCAGGGCGTTTTTTAAATCGTCGCGCGTTCTTCGGTCCGCCGTCAATTCCTCCACGGCGTCCAATCTGTCGTTTATATCGGCGGGATTTTGGAGGGGGTTTTCGATGACGGCGCGGATTTTTCTCGCGCCCATACTCGTTACGGTTTGATCCAAAAGCCACAAAAGCGTACCCGTCCGCCGCTTGTCCCTTATGGTTTCGGTCAATTCCAAATTTCTCCGCGCGTTGTTGTCCAAAAGCATACGCGATCCGTCGGTTATGTAACTTATCTTATTAAAATGCGAAAGCCTTCTCTTTTGCGTTTCGGTAAAGTATTCCATAAGCGCGCCCGCCGCTTTCACGGCGTGTTTTTTCCCGTCGAGAGAAAAGACCTCCAACGACGCGCCGTTGAACTGATTTTTCAATTTTTTTTCGGCGTTGTCAAAGTCGTACGCGCCGTCGCGGTATTTTTGCGGCTTGACCAGCCTGTCGGCGGCGAGGGATTTCATAGAAGAGATAAAGGCGAACGCTCCGCCGTCCGCTATGATTTCGGCGGAATTGAGATTCAAAAGCGCGTCCTCCAACCCCTCTGCCTCTATCTCGCGGCAAGCAAATTCGCCGCCCGACATATCGGCGTAGGCAAGCCCGGCGCGCCCTTTGTCCATATAGACCGACGCGGTATAGACCGCTTTTTTTTCGTCCAAAAGAATGTCGTCGATGACCGTACCGGGCGTTACGACGCGCACGACGCCGCGGTCGACCATCTTGCCCTTCGCCTCTTCCGGGGTGTTTAACTGCTCGCAAATCGCGACTTTATAGCCGTTGTCGACAAGTTTTTTCAGATAGCCGTCCACGGCGTGATACGGCACGCCGCACATTTCGGCGCGCTTTTCCAAGCCGCATTCGCGCCCCGTCAGCGTTACGTCCAAAACGCGGGACGCCGTTATCGCGTCCTCGAAAAACATCTCGTAAAAATCGCCCAAACGAAACATCAAAATCGCGTCGGGGTATTTTTCCTTTACGGAGAGATAATACGCCATCATAGGCGACAACTTGTAGCCGTTCATTTTTTTATAAGTCCTTTGATTAATTATTTTTCGTTTTGATGATTTTTTTTACTTTTTCGCGGTATTACGTTTTTCATCCGGACGTTCGGACGTTTCGCATAGTATTCTACTTTTTCGTTTAGACGTTTTTCGCAGTATTCCGTTTTTCATTTAGACCTTTTGCATAGTATTCTGCTTTTTTGTTTTTGAACTTTAAAGTATTTTCCCGGTATTATTCTTTTTTTGCCGTTTTTCCCTTTTTTTACCCGTTTTTAAAGGTTTTTATACGTTTTTCGTAGTATTCTACGCCGTAGAATACTCTAATTTTCACCCTTTTTAAAATAAGCGTTAAATCCGATGCGCCGCAACCAATTCCGCCCGTGCGGTTTCATAGCGGCGTTCCCGTCAAGGACGAGGATTTCGACGCCGTGATTTTGACGTTTACAAAATCGCCTATTTTAAATCCGTTTGATTTTTCAAAGGTTACGACGCGCCCGTTGTCCGTCCTGCCGAAAAAATTATCCCCCTCCGCGCTCTCGATCAAAACTTCGCGGGTCAGCCCCTTAAAACCCTCCGAAATCTCCTTTGTAATTTTGTTTTGAACTCTTATAAGTTCGGTGATTCTGCGCTTTTTCACCTCCGCGCCCACATCCTCCATTTTTGCCGAAACCGTTCCCGAACGCGGCGAATACACAAAGGTAAACGCCTGCGAAAAACGGCTTTTTTTCACGAGATCCAGCGTTTGCGAAAAATCCTCCTCCGTCTCCGTCGGAAAGCCGACCATAATGTCCGAACTTATCAGCGCGTCTTCGATATTTTCACGTACCGCCAAGACCAGATCGAGATAGCGCGCCGCGGTATACTTGCGGTTCATAAGGCGTAAAATCCCGTCGCTCCCCGACTGCGCCGGCAGATGGATATGCTTGCAAATATTGTCCGACGATTTGATAACGTCTATCACGTCCTTGTCGAAGTCTTTCGGGTTCGACGTCATAAATCTCAGGCGGAATTTTTTGCCGCTATTCCCGGCCTCCGCTAAAAGCCGCTTAAAGTCGTAGTCTTCATACCGGTATGAATTGACGTTCTGCCCCAAAAGCGTGATCTCTTTATAGCCCTCGTCAAGGAGAAATTTGATTTCGTTGAGAACGTCTTTCGGCGGACGGCTGACCTCGCGCCCCCTGACATACGGGACTATGCAATACGAACAAAAATTGTCGCAGCCGTACATAATGTTGACCCACGCGTTCGGGAAACTCGTCCTGAAAGTGTCCGAAGTCAAGTTTACGTCGTAGGTTCCGCCGTTTGCGCGGTCGATATCGACGGAATTTTTTTTGTCTTTCAATTTTATGTAATACGGGAGAAGATGAAGGTTGTTCGTTCCCAAAATTATGTCCACAAAGGGAAACTTCTCCCTCATCATCTCGGCGAAACCCTCTTGCTGCGTCATACAACCCAGCACGGCGATCATAAAATCCTTATTCTCCCGCTTGCGTTTTTTGAGCGCGCCGATATTGCCGAGCGCGCGTTTTTCCGCCGTATCGCGTATACAGCACGTATTAAAGACGACGAGATCGGCTTTTTCTATATCGGGACACAATTCGCCGCCCTCTTTTTTGAGAATTCCCGCAATTTTTTCAGATTCGTGGACGTTCATTTGACAGCCGTACGTAACTATATGATATAGCATTTATTTAGTATTTCCTTATAAAAATTATTCGGCGCGGTTCGTTCGTTTTGCAAAAAACAAGCGATATATATCGGTTCGGCTTTTAATCGGGCATACGCGGATTAAAAGTTTAACGATATGACTTTTATACCGATTATATTATACATTTAATGTGAAAATTTTTCAAGTTTTTTTTCCGTTTATTTCGATTTAAGTCCAAAAAAAAATTGAATCCGCGCCGCCGAAACAAACCGCGCCTAAAAAAGAAACCGATTTATTCCCTTCGATAAATAAAATTCCGCGAAAACGCTATAATAAAAAGGATGAAAAAGACAAAAAAAACCTTATTCAAAAAAATATCCCTCTTTATCTGCCTCCTCTTTATCACGGGCGCGGCGGTCTTTTCGGCGTTTTTTTTCACCGCGTCTTTCGGCGTATCCCTCGACGCGTCCAAAATCGCCGCCGCCGAATCCAAAATCCAAATTTTCGATATCTATGACGGGCGCGTCCTCACAAAATACGACAAGTCATACGCGAAATATAAAGACATTCCGAAAAATCTCGTCAACGCCTTCGTCGCGTCCGAAGACAAACGCTTTTTTTCTCACCGCGGCGTCGACCCCGTAAGAATTGCGGGCGCGCTCGTCAGCGACGTCAAAGCGGGCGGCTTCGTCGAAGGCGCGTCCACGATAAACCAACAGTTGATAAAAAATACCCACCTCTCCGACGAAAAAACTCTGACCAGAAAGGCAAAGGAAATCAAACTCGCCATTATGCTCGACAAAGCGTACCCGAAAGAAAAAATTTTGGAGGTCTACTTAAACGGATTGTATTTCGGAAACAGCGTATACGGAGTCAAAAACGCCGCGAAATTTTTTTTCGGCAAGGAACTTTTCGAGTTATCGCTTTCGGAATGCGCGGCTCTCGCCGCCGTCATAAAAAATCCGTCCAAATACTCCCCCGTCAAAAATCCGAACGATTCGCGCGCGGGGCGCGCCCTCGTCTTGAAACGTATGAAGGCTTGCGGATATATCTCCGCCGCCGAGGAGGAAACCGCGCGCGCCGAAGGTCTTTCGCTAAACAAAAAAAACGCGGACGCAAGGAGCGCGCGCGCGCGGTATACGGATATAAACAAAGCGGATTCAAATAATACTAATTCAAATAACGCGAACATAAACAACGCGAACGCGAACAATGCTAATTTGAATAACGCGAACATAAATAACTCGGATTCAATTCCGACGGAGAAAGATACGGACGCAAAAACCTCAAACGCAAGCGCATTTTTTTCCGAAACGAATATAAGCGCGCCGTATATCGACGCGGTTTTATCCGAAGCGGAAAAAATCACGGGCATAGACAAAAAAACTTTGATCGCCTCCGAATACAAAATCGCCACCTTTTTTGACCCGGGAAAACAAAACCTCCTATTCGCCGCCCTCTCCGACGAACGCTATTCCCTGAAAAATAAAAACGGCAAAATACCCGACGCGATGGCGGTTTTGGCGGACAACGGCGGCGGAATAAACGCCTTTTATTCCAACCGGTATATCGGCGATTTGTTTTCCTTAAAGCGTCAGCCCGGCTCGACCGTCAAGCCGATTTTGGTCTACGCGCCCGCCTTTAAAGAAAATTTGATATCCCCCGCAAGCATAGTCGACGACGCAAAAAAAGATTTCGGCGGCTATTCGCCCTCTAACTACCGCGGAAAATATTTGGGATATACGACGGTTCGGAACGCCGTAAAACACTCCTCGAACGTCGCCGCCGTCGAAATTTTGAACGCGCTGACGCCCGAAAAATCAAAGGCTTTCGCCCGTGAAATGAATATAAATCTCTCGAACCGCGACAACCTCAATATCGCGCTCGGCGGATTGACCGACGGACTTTCGCCCGCGGAAATTACGGGGGGATACGTTATGCTGGCAAACCGCGGAAATTTCAGAGATTTGGGACTTATAAGAAGTATTCGCGGCAAGGACGGAAATTTGATATACGAAAAAAGCCTCCGCGCAAAAAAAATCCTCTCCGACGAGGACGCTTACCTTATGACCGATATCCTTTGCGAAACCTCAAAATCGGGAACGACAAAATTTTTGGCGGGGCTGCCGTTTGCGGCGGCGTCTAAGTCCGGAACGGCGGCGAACGCGGCGGACAAAAGGCTGAATAACGACGCGTGGAACGTAACGTATACAACCGAAGATACTCTCTTGGTTTGGCAGGGAAATCTCTCGAATTCCGCGGAAAACGCGCTTAGCGGCGAGGTTACGGGAGGGAGTTATCCGACTCTCATCGCAAAGAAAATTTTGACGGATCTATACCGCGAAAATCCGCCCGGAAATTTCCAAAAACCGGGCGGAATTATCACCTTAAATCTCGACAAAAACATTATGGAAACGGAACATAAACTGACCGCCCTAAAAACCGTCAAGGACGAAAAAATATATACGGATATCTTTAAAACGACCAACCTTCCCGAATTTAAACGCGAAATAAAAAACGACGGAAGCGCGTGGTTTCGGCGCAAAGAACAAGAGGACGGAGGATGGTTTCACCGCGATAAAAACAACGGCGCAGAATGGTTTGAACGTGAGAAAAACTACGACGGAGAATGGTTTGAACGTAAGAAAAACAACGGTTCAGAATGGTTCCGACGCGATAAACGCAACGGCGCAGAGCGGTTTGAACGTGAGAAAAAAGATAATTCCGCCCCGTGGTTTCAACGTTTCCGGAATTTCTTTCAACGTCTTTCCTGAAAAAAATTCTTATCCGCCTTAAAAAATCCCGTTCTTTGACGTTCAAAAAGATATTTATAATTCCGCCTTTATGATGTGATAAAAAAAATTCTTATCCGCCTTTTTAAAAACCGCATTCTTTGACATTCAAAAAGATACTTTACACTTCCGTATTTATAATTTTTCCGCAAAATAAACTCTATCTGTCTTTCAAAGGAACGTATTCCTTGCATTCGCTGATACATTTATAATTCGGGCGTATTATCTTTCCGTTGTTTGAAAGTTCCTCGATCCTATGCGCCGACCAGCCCGCGATTCTCGCGATTGCAAAAATCGGCGTAAAGAGTTCGGGCGGAATTCCGAGCGTTGAATTGACGAACCCCGAATAGAAGTCCACGTTTGCGGCGACGCCCTTATATATATGCCGTTTTTCGCCGATTATTTCGGGGGCGAGCCGTTCGACCTGCGCATAGAGTTCATATTCTTCGTGCAGTCCTTTTGCCTCCGACAGTTCCTCGATGTACCGTTTCAAAATCGACGCGCGCGGATCGGACAGTGAATATACCGCGTGTCCCATACCGTAAATCAAGCCCGTTTTGTCGAACGCTTCCTTTGCGAGCAGTTTTTCAAGGTATGCGCCGACGTTGGCGTCCGTCCTATTTTTCACATTTTTTTTGATGTCGTCGAACATTTGGACGACTTTTATATTCGCGCCGCCGTGTCTGGGGCCTTTGAGCGAACCCATAGCCGCCGCGACCGTCGAATATGTATCCGAACCGGACGACGAAACGACGTGCGTAGTGAACGTCGAATTATTTCCTCCTCCGTGTTCGGCATGCAAAACCAGCATCAAATCCAAAATTTTCGCTTCCAATTCCGTATACTTGCTGTCGCGGCGGAGCGCGTAGAGAACGGTTTCGGCGTTTGACAGTTCGGGGAGCGGGTTGTGAATGATCAAACTATCGAAGTCGTGGTAGTGTTTATATACTTGATATGAATACACCGAAAGCAGCGGGAATTGCGCGATCAGTTGCAAACTTTGACGCAGAACGTTCGTGATCGTTATGTCGTCGGCGTTGTCGTCGTAGGAATACAGCATAAGAACGCCGCGCGCGATGCCGTTCATAAGGTCTTTGGAGGGGGCTTTCATTATGACGTCGCGGACGAACGACTCGGGTAAAACTCTGAATCCCGCTAAAATTTCCTTAAACGTCTTTAACTGTTTTGCGTTCGGAAGCACGCCGAACAAAAGGAGATATGAAACCTCCTCGAAGCCGAAACGTTTTTCGCCGATAAAGCCGCTCACAAGGTCTTTTATGTCGATTCCGCGGTAGCGCAAAATCCCCTCGCAGGGCTTTTTATTACCGTCCGCGTCGACCTCGAACGCCCTTATGTCTGAGATGTCCGTCAAGCCCGCGAGAACGCCGTTTCCTTCCAGATCGCGCAGTCCCCTTTTTACGTCGAATTTATAATACCACGAATTGTCGATCTCGGTGCTTTCGCGCGCAAGTTCGGCGAGTTTTTTTATTTTTGGGGTTACGTCGTCCAAAAACTCCCTATACGCCGCGCTGTATTTTGTGCTGGTGGTCATTTTACGCTCCTCCTTTTTTGTTTTTTATGGATTTTTTTTATAACTCATATTATATCTTTTTACGCGGATCTATACCGCGTTTTTTCACGGATTTTTTTATGATTTTATTTTTTGCCGTCAAAGGGCTTTGCGCCGTAATGTAATATCTTTTTTTCAAGGATCTATACCGCATTTTTTCACGGATTTTTTTATGATTTTATTTTGCCGTCAAAGGGCTTCGCGCCGTAATGTAGTATCTTTTTTTCAAGGATCTATACCGCCGGTTTAAATAGTCAAACGGATAAAAAAGAGGCGTTTTATGCGATAAAATTTCAATCCTCAAACGGATCGTACCCGAAAGAAAACCCGTTCGATTCCTCCCAAGATTTCACGATTCCAAAGATGATTTCCGCGGGGATAACCGCCTCTCCTTTCGCTATCGCGGCGGCGGCGGACTTATGCCCTTCCGAGATAAACAAACTGTTTTTGACCTTAAAAACCCTGACTGCGCCGGAAGGATTCGCGTCAAAAGTGTGAGCGTCCGTATGGTTTTCGGTGATTTTTTTGGTCGGATAGAGATTTTTCGGGGACACAAAGCACTTCGTATACGGGCGGTTTCTTATAAAGTATTCATACGCCTCGAAAATTATGTCCGCGATTTTTTCCGTCGTGAGGTACGACGTATCTGCTATCAAGTCATAATTCGCGTAGTCGTCGCAGTCCACGCCGTAAAACTCCTTAAAGCGTTTCGTTTCGATTTCGCGGCGTTTAATCAGCCCCTTTAAGGCATCCTCTTTGGACGAATAGTTCTCCTCCTCCAAAATTCTGTTGCAAAAAACCCTTTCGGCGGCGACTTTCGGCGAAACAAGCAAAAAAACCTTGAACGACCGCTCGACGAAATGCCACGCTAACCGCGAATCGAACACCGTGTCGACCGCGCCGTTTTCCCTCGAATATCTTTTCATCTCATCGTCGATAAGGAGGTCTATGCTCCTGTCGCCCTTGCTTACCTCGTTAAATTCAAGGGTGGAAAGGTTGCGTTCCTTTGCAAGTTTTCTGTGAATCGCGCCCGTTGAAAAAATTTCAAACCCCTTGTGTTCTTTTAGGTAATTGCACAGCGTGCTTTTTCCGCTGCCCAACTGTCCGCTCAATGAAATAAACATAATTTTTATCCTTTTATTTTTTTATGTATCTTTTTGTTTTTTTACGTGATTTGTATTTTTTTTACGGCATTTTGACACCCGCGTTTTTTCGTCCGTTTTCCGCTCTTTTTTTTATTCGTTTTTCCGCCCGTTTTTTCGTTTGTTTTTTAATGTTTTTTCTCCGCTTGTTCGCGGTACTATACCGCGATTCCCCGCCCTTTTTTATCCGTTTTTTCCGTCGGTTTTAAATTTTTTCTAAAAACCGCTTTCCGCTATAATACAAAGGTGTTTTCCCGTTTCCGAAAGCGTTTTTTAAAAATTTTTAAAGCGTTTTACGTTCTATTTTTCTATGACGATCGTTTTTATTTCATACGGCGAAAATTCCACGGAATCGAGATCGAGTTCGCGGTAAACCTCGCTTTCCAACATATCCGTTTCATACGCTTTTTTGTAAGGAAAACCCGTTTTGATTCCCGCCGCCGTCTTAATTCCCGAATTTTCAAACACTCTCAAAACCTTTTTTTCTCCGTCGAAAGACGGTTTCACGGTATCCGCTATGACGTTCGGGCGGTTGATCAAGACGGTTGTGCCGATCGACAGCGGTTTTTCGGTTATGATCGGTGGATTGTTGAGTTCGTACCCTATCGGAACGGTGCGCCCGTCGAACACGCCTCCCGTATGAGGATATATGGCGTAAGTAAAAAAATGCTTTCCGATATCCGCTCTTTTGTCGGGAAATTTCGGAGAACGCAAGAGATTCAAACTGATGAGTCCGTCCTTTATTCTGTGTCCGTATTTGCAATCATTCAAAATCGACATTCCGAAACCTCTTTTTTCGTCGGAAACGTCCGCCCATTTGTGAGCGCAAACCTCGAACTGCGCGTAATCTTTTTTCGTTTTCGTCCCCGTACTCCGCTCGACATTCCCGAACTGAACGTCGAAAGTCGCCTTGTCCGAAAAGAACGACGGATAAAAATCCGCTCTCAGCATTTTGCGCCGCGCTTTCCAATCGACCTCCGTCTCGAACAAAATATGTTCGGCTTCATACTTCAAAACGACGCGCTGAATGATCCGCGACCGCCCGTTTTTATATTCGGTCTCGCGGACGGCGGACGCGCCGTCGATATATGAGCGCGCGTTTACCGCGTCGAAATAACTCTTTTCCTGTTCGGGGTATTTTATATTGATGTCCCAAGCGTCATATTGCTTCGGGCGGTCGGTATAGACGACCAAGCGGTTTGCCGTTCCTTTGATATATTCCGTTCCCGAAACCTTGTCTTTGATCGATGAAATATAGCCCGCGTCCGCGAATTTTATCTTGAATTTTTCGTTCTCTATGCCGTTTCTTTCGACCTTTAAGGCTATGTCGGGGACTCTTTTTACGGGCTTTAATTTTGCGGACGCATAGGGCATTATTTCGGCTTTATACCACTCGCCGCCGTACTTTATATATTCGTCCCTTATAAACGGCGAGGCGTTGACGGCATATAGCGCGCCGTCCTCCGCGGAAGCGTTTGTTTCGGCGGCGTCCGCCGTTTTTTCATTCGGTATTGCGTTTTTCGCCGCCGTAATATTTTCCGGTTTTTTATCCGTTATGCCGCCGTTTGTTTCTCCGTTCGGTATTCCGTCTTTTATTTCCGCGGCCTTTCCCGTTCCGTCGTCCGTTATGCCGTTCGTTATTACGTTTTTCGCCGCCGTAATATTTTCCGTTTTGCCGTCCGTTACACCGCCGTCCGGCGGCAATTTATTTTCCGCGCCGCCCCCGCTTATACCGTCAAGTAAAGCCCCCGACGTCTTTTCGGAAAGGAAATTTATCAATTCGTCCCGAATTAAATTCAACTCCTTAAAGATAATTTTATATCTCTCCGTCGTCTCCTTATACACGCGGTTAATAGACGATCCGGGCAGCGCGTCGTGGAATTGATATAACAAAACCTCCTTCCAAAGGGGGTCGAGCCGCGCGCTCAACGCCTTGCAGTCAAAGCCGTATTCCTCCGCCGCCGCCGCCAAAAATTCGATATTATGAAACGCCGTTTCCGCCTGTCTGTTATATTTTTTGTTTTTCGCCTGCGTCGTATAAGTCCCCTGGTGCTTCTCCAAATACATCTCGCCCCTATGGGTATTCAACGCGGATCTATACCGCGAAAGTTCGCCGAAAAATTCCTCCGAATTCCCCTCTATGACCGGCGGCAAACCCTTCACGCCGCCCTCTCTTTTCAGCCTCTTTACGAATTCCAAATGAATCTCGTTCGGACCGCCGCCGCCGTCGCCGATGCCGTAAGGCAGGAGCATTACGGGGGCTTTGTCCTTGTCTTTATATTTCTCAAAAGCGATATTCACCGCCTCGGGGCTTGCGTCGCTGTTATACGTTCCTTCGGGTGGGATATGCGCCAAAACTCCCGTACCGTCGAGAGCCTCCCAAACGAATGAATTATACGGAAATTCGTTATGCTCGTTCCACGACAGTTTTATCGTCATAAAGTAGTCCATTCCCGTCTTTTTCGCGATCTGCGGGAGTTGCGCCGAAAAGCCGAACACATCGGGCAGCCAAAGCACTCTCGTATCCCGTCCGAATTCGTCCTTAAAAAATTTCTTTCCGTAGTACGCCTGACGGACGAGCGATTCTCCCGAAGTCAAATTTACGTCCGGTTCCGTCCACATTCCCCCTTGCGTCTCGATCTTGCCCGACTTTACCGCCGCCCTGATTTTTTCAAAGAGTTCGGGGTGATTTTGCTTGATAAATTCATATTGCTGGGGCTGACTCGACCCGAACACGTATCCGTCGTATTTTTCGAGATTTTTCAAAGCGGAAGAATACGTTCTCGCCGCCTTTCTCTTGGTTTCTCTGAGGGGCCAAAGCCAAACCAAATCGAGATGCGCGTGTCCTATCGCGTACATTTTAAACCGCGTCAAATCGCTGTCTTTATTTAGTTCGGCGGAGAGAATGGTTTTCGCGTCCGCGATATCTTTCGCGTTCCCGGAAACCGCGGTCTTGTATGCCGAATCCAAGATCTTTTTCAATTCCGCTTTTCTCGCGCATTTTTTCATCGACGCGTACAGCACAAACACGGTCGCGAAGTCATAATAAAATTCCTTTGCGAAGGCGTCCTCGACGCAAAGATCGGCGCGTTTCAATCTTGCTCTGCCCGTACTTTTCCCGTCCCAACCGTTATCGGACGCGTCGACTAAGATTTCGATTTTTTCGCCGCCCGCCGACGACTCTGTAATTTCGACGGTTTTTTTCGCGATAAAGGGCTGCAAAATATCGATACCCGCGGATCTGTGCGTCAGCCCCTGCAAGGGAACCCCGTCCCCGAACACGCAGCCTTCGCCGTCGATATCGATGACGGCGGCGACGCGTTTACCCACGCAATCCTTCGGGATTTCGCCCTTAAAACGAAACCACGCGCATTGAAAAAGACCGCCCCATTTGCCGCCCGTTTCTATCGGATCGAATTTGTATTCGCCGATTTCGGAATACAAAACGGGTTCGCCGCTCGCGAAAAATTCCGCGCCGAGTTTTGCCAGCGGACGGTAAATCATCGCTTTTAAGCGGACGAGTTTAGGCAAAAAAGGCAATGCGCCCATAAAAACCCTCGGACTGTTAAACATAAAAAATCTCCGTTTTTTGATTGTTTGAATATATTTTTTTTATTCGTTTGAATTATTATAACATAAAACTAAAAAAAAAGCAATAGCTTAGTTATATGAAAAAAGTAAGCGCGGAAGCGGCGGGTTTAACTTTCCCGGTCAAAAAAAGTTTTTGGAATTACGGCAACGGCGCGGCAAACGTGAAAAACGCCGCAAACATAAAAAAAGACGCATTAAATCCGGACGGCGCGCCGAAAAATAAAAATTCTATAAAGAAAAAGCCGTTCGCTTCCGGTAAATCCCGCGCTATCGGCGGAAGCGTAAATCCCATAAATTCTATAAAGAAAAAGCCGTTTACTTTCGGTAAATCCCGCCCTATCGGCGGAAGCGTGAATCCCATAAATTCTACAAAGAAAAAGCCGTTTACTTTCAACCGCCCCGCCGCCGTCCTGACCGCCCTTATCGCCGTCGTCCTCGCCTTAAATCCGCGGGTCTATACCGCGGCGGTATCGGAGGGTTTCAAACTTTTTACCCTCTCCGTTCTCCCCTCTCTTTTTCCGTTTTTGGTGTTGTCGAAAACCTTTCTGTCCGTCGGCGGTTTCGACGGCGCGAAAAACGGCGTCGGCAAAATTTTCCAAAAACTGTACGGAGTGCCGCCCGTCGGCGGCGGCATTTTTTTGACCGCGCTGATAAGCGGCTATCCCGTGGGCGCAAAAATGACCGCCGATATGTACAAAAACGGTTCGCTGACAAAGGACGAGGCAAAAACTGCCGCGGCGTTTTCGTCCGTCGCGGGACCTCTCTTCATCTTGGGCTTCGTCGGAAATCTGACGGGTGTTCGCGGCGCGCTGATAATTTTGGTATGCCATTGGCTGTCCGCTTTTTTCGCGGGGCTGTTTTTCAGAACGGATAAAAAGGATAAAAAACCTCCGGACATAAAGAACGGCAAAATACAAAAATCTAAAACGGGGAATGAAAATGATGAAAAGAAAACGGTAAATCAAAAGCAAGAGACGCTTGCTGAAACCGTGATGTCCGCTATGTCCGTGGTTTTGCTTGTCGGCGGTTTCGTCGCTCTTTTTAATATGCTGTCTGAAATGTTCGCGGACTCCCCTCTTTTTTCGCTCTTATCTTTTGCGGCGGCGCGTCTCACGGGCAACGAATCGGCGGCGGGCGCGTTTTTGGGTCTTATCGAGATGACGCGCGGAATCGCGGAGACCGCGGCAAGCGGATTGCGCGCGGATTCCGCCCTTCCGATAATCTGTTTTTTGGTATCCTTCGGGGGGCTTTCCGTAACCTTTCAAAACCTTGCGTTTTTAAAATCCGTCGGAATAACGCCGCTCGGCTATGTAAAAATGAAATCCGTTCAAGCCCTTTTCGCGGCGGCGTTTTCGAGTACGGCGGCGGCGGTTCTGACCTTATTGCGTGTGAATTTTTAACACCCTCCGAGCCTTACCGCGCTTTTTTATTTTACGCATTTCGAGCCTTACCGCGCTTTCTTATTTTATGGCGTTTAAGCCTTATCGCCGTCCGTTATTTTACGCCTTTCAGCCTTATCGCGCTTTCTTATTTTACGCCTTTCGAGCCTTATCACTCTTTCTTATTTTATGGCGTTTAAGCCTTATCGCCGTCCGTTATTTTACGCCTTTCAGCCTTATTGCGGGCTCTTGTTTTATTCCATTTGAGCCTTATTGCAGGCTCTTGTTTTATAACTTTTTAGACTTATTTTGTTATTATTTTTTGCCTTTCGAGCCTTGTATTGTCATACAAAATCATACAACCCGCTCACCGCCTCTGCTCTACTCACCGACCGCTCCGCCGAGACCGCTTTCAACGCCCCTCTTAATTCCCCTACAACGGCAGCAGCAGCATAAGCGATATCGTGCCGACCGACAATACCGTGGACGCAAGCACGGCTTTTGCCGCCGCCGATTTATCTCCGTCGAAATGTTCTGCGAACAAAAGAAGATTATTCGCGCACGGCATCAAAAAAATTATAAACATAGTGATTTCCAAAATCGGATCAAAATCAAAAATTCTCAAAAAGACATACAATACCGCGGGGACGGCAACGAGTTTTATAAAGCACACGGCATACACGGACGGATCGCCGAAAATCTCTTTCAGTTTTATGTCCGCGAAACGCATTCCCAAAACCGTCATAGAAAGGGGGGTAACCATATCGCCCAGATAGCCTATCCCTTTGACCAAGCGCACGTCGAGCGAAACACTGAGAAAAAACAGCGGCAGGGCGACGAATACCGCCAAGGTCGGCGGATTAAAAAAGGCCTTTTTGAGTGTTATATATTCCTTTTTTCCGCTCATAATAAACGCGCCCAGCGTCCAACTCAGCATATTAAAGGCGACGGTCAAGACGGTGAGATATATGATCGCCTCGGGGTTATCCGGCAGGAGCATAGAAACGACGGGTATCCCCATAAAAGCGACGTTTCCGAATGCCGCGCCGTAGGAAATTATTCGAGCGCGCCCGTCGTCTTTGACGAATTTTTTCGTCAAAAACATCGCGGCAATCCCTACGGCGGCAATCCCGGCAAACCCGATCAAAAACGACCAAAGCATATTCAAAAGCATATCGCCCGTATAGCCGGTCTTTTGAAATGACGAGAGTACAATCATCGGCTGGCAGACGTAAAAAATTATGTTTACCAAATATTTCGAGGCGTTGTCGTCGAGTTTTTTGGTCTTTTTCAATATATATCCCGGGACGGCGAGAGCCATAAGAACAAGTACGTTGATCAATGTGTTTGTAAAATCCACGGTTTCTCCTTTCGTTTTTTAGAATTTCGGATTTAGTTTTTTGTCCGGCAATCCCGAATCTTTTTTATTTCATATTTTATCGTTTTTTTGAATTTACCGTATCGTTTTCCTTTTGCATAGTATTCTATTTTTGCGTGTGTTTTGCATACCGTTCTATTATTTTTTTACAAAGTATTCCATTTTTCGTTTCACGTAATATTCGCTTTGCATAGCATTCTGTTCTTCTTGCATAATATTCCGCCGTTTGCTTTACATAATATTCTTTTCTCATAGTATTCCATTTTTCGTTTCACATAATATTCGCTTTGCATAGCATTCTGTTCTTATTGCATAATATTCCGCCGTTTGCTTTCATAATATTCATTTCTCATAGTATTCTACTTATTGTCCTTATATTCCCCTCCGTGGGAGGGGTGTAGGGGTGGGGCGAACTTCCCTTATTATCCTCATATTATCCTCATATTCCCCTCCGTGGGAGGGGATCTAAGGGGTGGGGCGAACTTCCCTAACTATCCTCATATTCCCCTCCGTGGGAGGGGATCAAAGGGGTGGGGCGAAATGTCCCTAACTATCCTTATATTCCCCTCCGTGGGAGGGGATCAAAAGGGTGGGGCGAACTTCCCTAACTATCCTCATATTCCCCTCCATGGGAGGGGATCAAAGGGGTGGGGCGAAACTTCCCTAACTATCCTTATATTCCCCTCCGTGGGAGGGAATCTAAGGGGTGGGGCGAACTTCCCTAACTATCCTCATATTCCCCTCCGTGGGAGGGGATCAAAGGGGTGGGGCGACATTTAACCGCCGACAAATAGCCGCAATTACACCGTAAATCTATTCAACAATTTCAAATCTTTTTCCTCTTTCAACGCCTTTTTGACGCATAAATACATCAGCGCGGCGTCGTATCTCGCGTCGTGAAGTCCGATTGAGTTTTCGGAAAAGCCTTGTATTTCGTCGGTGTTTATATCATTGCGAAGCCTTATCGCGTTTTCGGGAAAGTCTTGAATTCCGTCGGTGTTCATATCGCCGCCAAGCCTTATTGTACTCTCCGATATGTCCCGTGTTTTTCGCGTTTCAACGGTTTTTGCCGCGCCGCCGCGCCTTATCGCGCTCTCAGGTACGTCTTTTAATTCCTCCGGTTTTTCCGCTCTTTGCCGCCTTGTTTCCGTTTCCGATAAGTCGCCGCCGCAAAAAAATATGTCCGTCGTAAAGCCGGCAGCCTCCTCCGCGCCGATCCCGAAATGCTCCGACAATTCAAAAAGCGTGGGAAATTTATACGTATTTCTGTTCGTTCCGCCGAGTTTGCAATGCGGAATAAAATATTTCATAGTGCATAGGCTTTCCTTATACCGAAAGGGCTTTTTCGCGCGCTCGAATTCCCTTGCGATAAACTTATAGTCAAAGCGGAAATTGTGCGCGACGATGATATCCGCGTGAAAAAAATCCGCGTGAATTTCCTCGGCAAAGTCCGCGAACCGTTTCCCTCCCGACAATACTTTTAACTTTTTCGGGCTTAACTTGTGAACCCTGTACGCGCCCGGATCCATCGAATCGACCGTAAAGAAAAAATTTTTCGCGCAAACCGCCCCGCCGTCCATAATATACGACAGTTGACAAATCTGCCCCGGGATCAGCGAAGTGGTTTCCGTATCGAAATATAAAACATACGGCATACTTTTTTCTCCTTAGCGCGTTCGATATCAAATATTCGTATGAAGCCGCCCCTTACCGAAACAAAAAAACATACGGCATACTTTTTCTCTTTTAAATCCGTTATTTCCCGTTTATAAATACGCGTTCTTATTTTTTTTAAAAGCGGCAAGCGGCAAATATTACGGCGGCGTTTTGTAATATTTTTTTCATATTGCAAGCCTTATCGCGACGGCGTTTTTTAGTATTTTTTTCATATTTCAAGCCTTACCGCGGCGGCGTTTTGTGATATTTTTTTCGCATTTTAAACGTTATTATATTGACTGTTATAAAGTTCGCAATAAAAACCTTTCATCTCCATCAGTTCTCCGTGCGTCCCTTTTTCAACGACGTTCCCGTCCCTCATAACCAAAATCAAATCGGCGTTCAAAATCGTCGACAACCTATGCGCGACGACGAACGACGTTCTCCCCTTCGTCATTCCGTCGAATACCGTCTTTATACGCCTCTCTATATACGTGTCTATGCTGCTCGTCGCCTCGTCGAGAATCAAAAGCGGGGGGATATTCAGCATTATTCTCGCTATAAAAATCAGTTGTTTCTGCCCTTTCGATATATTCGTCAAGCCGTCCGAGATCACCGTGTCGAATCCGTCGCGTAAATTCATAATAAAGTCATAGCAATTCGCCCGTTTCGCCGCGACTACAATCTCCTCCTCCGTCGCTCCCGTCTTGCCGTATGCGATATTCTCCCTCACCGTCCCCGTATACAGATAAGCGTCTTGTAGAACCATACCGAAAGCGCGCCGCAGCGAATCCCTCGTAATGTCCCTTATGTCGTGTCCGTCCAAATAAATCGCGCCGCCGTCCACGTCGTAAAAGCGCATAAGGAGATTGACAAGCGTAGTCTTCCCGGAGCCCGTCGGTCCCACGATCGCGACCTTTTGACCGCTTTTGACCCTAAGCGAAAAATTCCTAATCAGCGGTCTGTCCTTTGAATATGAAAAACTAACGTTGTCGAACACCACCTCGCCGCCGAATTCCGTCAATACCGCGGCGTCCTTTTTATCCTCCGTTTCTCCGGGCTTATCCATAACCGAAAAAATCCTCTCCGCCGCGGCGATTGCCGATTGGAGTTGAGTGATAACCGAAGTAACGTCCATAAACGGGCGCGCGTATTGATTGGAATACATCAAAAACGCCGTCGTAACCTCTATCGGCACGCCCGATTCGACGCACGCGAAGCCGACGATTATATACGTAAAAATACTTATATACCTTATCATCGGGTTTACCATCGACGAAAGAAACTGCGACGAAACGCTCGTTTTGCAAAGTCCGTCGTTTTTTTCCCCGAAAATTCTCTCCGCCTCGCGCTCGTAGCCGTACGCCTTGACGGTCTTTTGATAGGTGATCATTTCGTTCGCGGCGGCATTCAAAAGCCCGAGATTTTTTTGATTTTGAGAGAAATATTTTTTGCCCTTTTTCGCCAGCGTATAAGCCCCGAAAAGCGCGAGAGGTGTCAAAACGACGACAAAACAGGCTATAAGCGCGTTCAAAGCCAGCATCGAAACCAGCGTTACGCCGATCGTCGCCGCGCCCATAACGAAAAGCGTAATATTGCTTATAAGCCCCTCGCCGACCGCTTCGACGTCGTTTATTATGTTGCTGATCAAGATTCCGCTTTTCGTTTCGTCGAGAAATTTTATCGGCATTTTTGAAAGTTTGACGAAAAGCCCGTTTCGGATATTTCTGATCGTTTTTTGGGTGAGGACGTTGGTCGAAAGCGCGTAAGCGTAGTTGAATCCCGCCGCGGGGACGTAGACCGCAAGCAGTTTTCCGACGGTTTTTATGATTTCGTCCATTGAAAAGCCGTCGGTCTTCATCAATTTCACCGCATCCGAGACGATCAGCGGACCTAAAATGGCAAAAAATACCGAAATCAGCGAGAAAATTACCGCGGCAAAAAATAACGCCTTATACGTATATGAATACGACAACAGACGAAAAAATATTTTTACGGAGGAGTCTTTGTTGTTTTGTTTTTTCATAATTTATGTTTCCGTATGATTTTTTTTGCTATTTTTTGTATGTTTTTTGCTATTTTTTACCGTTTTTTATATGATTTTTTGCTATTTTTTGCTATTTTTTGCGTGTTTTTCACGCGTTTTTTATATGCTTTTTTGCCGTTTTTTACGCGTTTTTTACGCGTTTTTTGCCGTTTTTTATATGCTTTTTGCGTGTTTTTTGCGTGTTTTTTGCGTGTTTTTCGCCGTTTTTCACGCGTTTTTTGCGTGTTTTTTATGCGTTTTTTGCGTGTTTTTCATATGTTTTTCGCCGTTTTTTATGCGTTTTTTCGCCGTTTTTTATGCGTTTTTTGCGTGTTTTTTATATGATTTTTCACCGTTTTTTATGCGTTTTTTGCGTGTTTTTTATATGCTTTTTTGCCGTTTTTTACGCGTTTTTTTGCCGTTTTTTTGCCGTTTTTTATGCGTTTTTTTGCCGTTTTTTATGCGTTTTTCACGCGTTTTTTATGCGTTTTTTGCGTGTTTTTTATATGTTTTTTGTGTGTTTTTTATATGTTTTTCGCCGTTTTTTACGCGTTTTTTATGTGCTTTTTCGCCGTTTTTCATGTGCTTTTTACGGAATTTTTTACCGTTTTTTTGTTATTTTTTGCTATTTTTTATGTGCTTTTCTATCGTTTTTTGCTCCGTTTTCTTTTATATTTTTTACTCGGAAAGATATCTGTCCGCGCCGTAAATTCCGCAATTCGTAAATTTTTGAGTATATTTTGTACTCTTTAATTTAGAGAGATGTTTGCTCTACAAATTCTGTGATTCGTAAATTTTTGCGTATATTTTACACTCTTTGAGAAGTTCCTCGTGTTTGCCGGATCCGACGAGTTTTCCCTTGTCGAGAACAAGGATTTTGTCCGCGGCGGCGACAGATGACGTGCGCTGCGAAACGATTATCTTAGTCGTATCCGTCATTCGCGCCAACGCCGCGCGCAACTTCGATTCCGTGAGATAGTCCAGCGCGCTCGACGAGTCGTCGAGAATTAAAATCCGTCCCTTTCTAGCGATCCCGCGCGCGATCGAAATACGCTGTTTTTGACCGCCCGAGAGATTTCTGCCGCTCTGTTCCGTCGGGCTGTCGTAGCCTAACGGGAGTTTTTCGATAAATTCGCGCGCTTGCGCAAGCGTCGCCGCGGAAATAATTTCCTCGTCCGTCAAATCCGTTCCGAACCTGATATTGTCCTTAACCGTTCCCGAAAATACCGCGGCTTCCTGCGCGACGACGGCAATCTCGCGGCGCAATATCTCTCGCGGAATGCCGCGTATGTTCGTCCCGTTATAAAAAATACCGCCGCCTAAGACCTCGTAAAAACGCGGAATGAGATTGATAAGCGTTGTTTTTCCCGAACCCGTGCCGCCGATAATGCCGAGAGTTTCCCCTCTTTTCAGCGAAAAGGAGATATTTTGTAAGACCAAACCGTTTTTGTCGTAGCCGAAATTTACGCTTTTAAATTCCAAAATATTATCGGAAACATCTATATTTTTAAATACCGAAACGTTATCCGAAAGGTCTATATTCTTAAATCCCGTAGCGTTATCCGAAAGGTCTAAATTCTTAAATCCCGAAACGTTGCCCAAAACGTCTATATTATGAAATTCCGTACCGTTATCCGAAATATCTATATTTTTTGGTCCCGAAACGTTGCCCGAAACTTCTATATTATAAAATTCCGTACCGTTTTCGCCGCCGCTTTCATTCTTTTTCAAAGGCGGCGCGCCGAAAATCTCCGTACCGCCCCCGTATCCCCCTTCGCGCTCCGTCCCCGACTGCACGTCGAAAAGTTCCTTGACCCTCTTATTACTCGCCGACGCTTTGACGAAACTGAGCGTCAAATGCGTAACCATATTGAGAGCCGTAACGATCTGAATCATATACGAAACGAACGCCGAAATGTTCGCCGCGTCGAACCTCTCCGCTTGAACCGCCCGCGCGACGAAAAAGACTATCGCCGCGACGCCGATATTTATGATCAGCGTGTTGAGCGGTCCCAAAGCCGCGGACATCTTCCCCGCGCCGATCGACATATCCGAATATTGTTCCGTATATTTTTTAAACTCCGAAACCTCTTGCTCACGCTTATTGAAGGCGCGCACGACGCGCACTCCTTCCAAATTTTCTTTGGTTTCGAGAGTGATTCCGTCGAGAGTTTTTTGGATTTTAGTATAGCGCGGCACAAGCCGCCTCGTGATAAAATAAAAGGACGCAATCAAAAAAGGCAGGCAGGCGACTATGATAAGCGCGATTCCGCGGTCTATCAACATCGCGAAAACTATGCTCCCGAATATGAGAAAAGGCGCGCGTATCGCAATCCGGACAAAGAACAATACGGCGTTTTGAAGGGCGTTCACGTCGGCGGTAAGGCGGTTTATGAGGGACGCCGCGCCAAGTTTGTCTATGTCGGCGAATTCCAAAGAGTTGATTTTTTTGTACATATCGCCGCGCAGCCTTTCGCTGACAAACGCCGCCGCTTTCGCGGAGCAATACTGCCCGAGCGTCGCCAAAACCGAACCGCATAAGACAATCGCGAACATCACCGCGCCCATCCGCATGGAAAAAAGAGCGTCGTTTTTTTCTAAAACCGCCGCCATAATAAAGGGTATGAGAAGTTCCACGCCCGCCTCAATCATCTTGAAAGACGAGCCTAAAATAAAATACTTTTTATATCGCTTTACATAATGAAAGAAAGAATACATCGCTTACATTATACTACTTTTAAAACGAAATGTAAAACTAAGTATTGACATTTATAAAAAAATATATTATAATATTTTTCGTATAAGTAAATCGTTTTTAAAAAAGCGTTTACCCGTTTTTGTAAAACGATAGGACGGTGAGTAAAGTTCGCCCCACCCCCTGCCCCTCCCACGGAGGGGAATATTAGGGGAATTTAAGGATAATGAGGGAAGTTCGCCCCACCCCTACACCCCTCCCACGGAGGGGAATTCGCAAGAATTTAACTGCGGTTTCTTAAACAAGCGGAATTTTTCGCGTCAATTATAACGGATAATAAGGGAAATTCGCCCCACCCCTGCCCCTCCCACAGAGGGGAATTCGTAAGAATTTAACTGCGGTTTCTTAAACAAACGGAATTTTTCGCGTCAATTATAACGGATAATAAGAGAAGTTCGCCCCACCCCTACCCCTCCCGCGGAGGGGAATATTAGGGGAATTTAAGGATAATAAGGGAAGTTCGCCCCACCCCTACACCCCTCCCACGGAGGGGAATTTAAGGAAAAAACGATACCGAAAAAATCTATACAAAATACACAAAACAAAAAAATAATACCGAAAAAATCTACACAAAATACACAAAACAAAAAAACGATACCGAAAAAATTCCATATAAAACACACAAACTAATAACGTTTTCCGCGTCCAAAAATCCACCGCGGAAAAAATTTTGGAGTGAACCTTATGAAAATCGCCTTTATGGGAGCCGGAAGCACGGTTTTTGTCCGCAACATTATGAACGACTGCATGCAGATTCTGCCCGAAAATTTTGAAGCCGCGCTATACGATATCGACGCGCAAAGGCTCAAAGAATCTCTCGAACTCCTCACCGCCCTAAACCGCGCGACGGGAAAACGCGCCGAAATCAACGCATATTGCGGCGTTGCCCGCCGAAAAGACGCGCTCTCCGGCGCGCGCTACGTCATAAACGCGATTCAAGTCGGGGGCTATAAGCCGTCCACCGCGATCGATTTTAAAATTCCGAAAAGATACAGACTCCGCCAAACGATCGGCGACACTATGGGCGTCGGCGGAATTTTCCGCGCTCTGAGGACGATCCCCGTTATGCAAGACTTCGCGGACGATATACACGAAGTCTGCCCCGACGCCCTCTTTTTGAACTACACAAATCCTATGGCTATGCTGACGGGCTATATGCAAAGATACGCCCACCCCAATACACTCGGACTGTGCCACAGCGTCCAAACTTGCGCCGAAAACCTCCTCGAAGGCGTGGGTATGGGCGAATATAAACGCGACTGCGACACGCTGATCGCCGGAATCAACCATATGGCGTGGCTCTTAAAAATCACGGATGCGCGCGGAGCGGACCTCTACCCCGAAATTAAACGCCGCTCGATGTCGGAGGAATATAAAAAACTGCACAAAAACGACCTTGTGCGTCATAAAATTATGCGGGAATTCGGCTATTATGTTACGGAATCATCCGAACACAACGCCGAATACAATCCTTTTTTTATAAAACCCGAATATCCCGGTCTTATAAGAGAATACAGAATCCCTCTGGACGAATACCCGCGCCGCTGCCGCAGCCAAATAAGAGAATGGAAGTCCGCGAACGCGCTTAAAGGCGCGGTAACTCCCCGTCCGCCCTCAAAGGAATACGCGTCCAGAATCATAAACGCCGTCGAAACGGATACGCCCTTTAAACTCGGCGCGAGCGTCATAAATAACGGAATTATACCCAACCTCCCCAAAGAGGCTTGCGTGGAAGTCCCGATGGAAATCGACGCTAAGGGAATCCGCCCCGAATACGTGGGCGTTCTGCCCTTGCAACTCGCGGCGATGAATTCGTCGAATATATATCCGCAAATGCTGGCGATCGAAGCGGCGAGAACGAGAAAAAAAGAACTGATATATCAAGCCTGCTTCGCCGATCCGCATACCGCCGCCGTCCTCAGCCTCGACGATATCAAAAGCCTATGCGACGAATTGATCGAAGCGCACGGAAACTATTTGCCGAAATATCACTGACCGTTTGATATTATCGACGATTATCGACGATTATTAGGGAAAAATTTTTTCAAAAAAAGTTTTTCCCTAACTCTTTTTTGAAAACTTTCAATAATTTTATACTAATTAGACTTCTAATCCGTACCGCGTACATTGCCGCGCATATCCGACCGCCGGCGGATCGGTTGACTTAAAGGAGACTCAACGAATGGCGACTACCGTTGATTTTATAGAATTCGTGACCGAACAAATCGATCCGCGTTTTACGCGCCGTTATAGGAAAATGTTCGGCGAATATATGGTTTACGTCAATGAAAAACCAATCCTCTTGGTCTGCGACAACACCGTTTTTGTGAAAATCGTCCCCGAAATTGCGGAACAAACGGCGGATGCGGAAAAGGGATTTCCATACGAAGGCGCAAAACTGCACTATGTTCTCGATATGGAAAATAAAGAACGCGCGAATGAAATCATATCGATACTTGAAAAATCGGCGGTGCTAAATATGAGTGATAGTGTAAAAGTTATTATTGACATGGAAATGGGCGAACAAAAACATAGTTAAGTCTACCATAACCAGACTTCGTGAAACCACACAGGTTCGCCGCCTA
>JAISNN010000090.1 GCA_031276195.1 Clostridiales bacterium | reverse complement strand
GTTTGAGAAATAAAACCGTGGGCGTGGCGTTGAAAAAATATCTCGACGAAATGAAAAACGAATAAAAAATCGATGTTATTTTACGGGATTTAAATATCCGTTGCGATTATATAGAGAATACAGCATGGGCGGCAAAGTTTCAAATATTTTGCCGTCCATATTTTTTTATCGGAAAAGGGCGAAAAAAATGAGAAATGCGCTGCAATTAAAGAAAATTTTAAAAAATTAATGAAACTTTTCCTTTATCTCAAAAGAGAAGCCGGACTGCGGATAAAACGCTTTTAGACGATTGACTTTAAATATGTTTTGTTGTATAATGAGAGCGTATTAAGCGGGAAAGAAAAGCGGCGTTTTCGTAAGGTAAGTTCAAAAAATATAAGAGTGAAAGAGCGATAAAAACGAAAAATATAAAAAATATAAACGCGAAAAAGGTTTTTTAAAAACCGTAAACTTAAAAAAGAAAATCCGAAATATAAAAAATACAAGAAACATAAGCGCGGAAAGTGGAAAGCGTAAGCGCGGAAGGTAATAAGTTCATAAAAATACAAAAAAAACAAAACGCGCGGAATTCGGAATGCGCGGACGGGAAACGGAGGGAGAAAAATGGGGCTTTTCGATTTAAACGACTACGACGATCTAATCGACAAGGCGATCGAGTTTTACTATGACGAAAAACCCGAGGACGCTTTTACTTTTTTGAATATGGCTTACGCGATCGACAAAACTACGGACGCTATGCTGCTATACGCCAAACTGTATTACGAAATCGGCGCGTACGACCGTGCGATTCAAAAGTGCTACGAGATCATAATCAAGGAAAAAAAGCGGAACGACGCGCTCTACGAGGTCTATACTTTACTGTTCAAAATCTATTTTTTTGAGGAGAGGTTCGACCTTGCGGACAAGTGTTTTTTGGAGGTCAGGCGGTTGGAAGAGTCGCCCGGCTTTATCGACAGAGAAAGTTATTATTACGACGGCATAGACGCTTTTTTGGATGCTCAAAAGATCGACGAACAGGCTTTTAGCGTCGTCGACAAGGAGGAAGAGGAGTTAAGGAGGCGGCTGCGCGAGGTTTTTTTGTGCTTTTCACGCGACGAAAACGAGAAAGCGTTGAAAATTCTTAAAAAAGATTTGGAAAAAAATAAGTCGCCGCGGCAGTATAATTTGCTCTTTTTCTTTTATATGGGCGCGCATAAATACACGCTCGCGGGAAAAGTCGCGGAAAAAATGCTGGAATATCCCGAAACTAAGTTGTTCGGAATCTTGAACCTGATCCATTTCGGGATCGTAAAGGACGACCGCGCTTTGATCGAGGACTGTTTTTTGAAATTAAAAACTATCAAAATCAACGACGAGGATAGTTTGGAAAGGATCGTCGAAACGTTGACCGCGACGGAATGCCACGAGGTCGTCGAGGAATACGTTTTGAAGTTGATGAAATACCGCCCCTACGACATAAACTGTTTGTATATCTACGCTTGCGCGCTGTATAACGGCGGGAAACGCGAGGAGGCGAGAGAAGTATATAAAAAAATCCATTTGATATACGGCGATTACAGCCGCGCTCAGTTTTTTTTGAAAGGCGGCAAGGAAATGGCCGTCCGATATAATTCGCCTCTGCCGTTCGCGTATTTCGGCGTGTTTTCGCGCGCGCTCGAAGTTATGAATCAAGGGACGGAAAGAACGCTTTTAAGTTCGCCCGAAAGCCGCGAAATGCTGTATATCGCGCTTATGTCCGACGAGGTGGGAAAGGACGTTTTGGACTATCTTTTGACCTTCTTATCGGAAAAAAACGCGGAGGATCTCTTGAAGCGGTTTTTTCTCGACATTGAGGGGAGCGCGGAGTTTAAGGAATACGCGGCGTTTAAAATTATCGCGCTCGGAGCGCCGTTCGATTTCGCGTTTATAGCGAGGGACGGCTGCGGCATTCTGAACTACGACGGGAATTTTAAAATCACAAAAAACAGCGTGCTGAACGGCGCGTACGTATATCTTTTGCTGAGGATGCTTTTTTATTTTGGCGGGAACGAACCGGTCGATACGGAGATTTATAAAGAATATTTCGCCGCGTTAGAAAAACGGCTGGACGCGGCGGGCGAAAATTCAAAGGTCAAAAAGAGCGACTTCAAGTCGGAAAGGGGAATCGCGGCGGCGGTTTTTTATAAGGCGAACGGGTTCAAAAAGGGAGACGGCGAAAGGGTTGCCGCGCTGTTCGGCGTTTCGTCCGCGCTGACGAGGAAGTTTGTCAAAATGATAGACGAATTGGAATAAAAAATATAAAAAAATCCGCATAAAAAACGCGGCGTTTAAAGAATAAAATTTATAACAAAAAACGCGGTATAGAACCGCGGAACACAATATAACATTGTATATAATGTGAAGCGTAAAAAGCGCGGTATAGAACCGCGGAAAATGATATAACATAGTATATAGTATTAAACGCAAATGAACGCGGTGTTTAGCGGTGTTTATAAAAAATATTTTTATAATCTCCGTCCCGTTTGCCCCCCTCTTAACGATAGGGGAACAGCGGAAAACGAAAGAAAATATAACGTAAAACTTGCGCGGTTACGGTTGGGAATAAAATCAAATAAAACGAAAAAATACTTTGCGGAGTTTAAAAGGAGAATGCGGGAGAAATGGTTTTTGTCGAAAAGGTTTTTGAAAAATATTTTTTGAGATATTTGGCGGAGAATAAAATCGCCAAGTCATCCGATATCGAGCGGGCGTACCGCGCTCTCTACCCCGAGTGGAAAAATAAGCCGTCGGAGGATTTGGGCGGCGAATTTCCTTTGGAATACTTGAATAAAATGTATATAAACGGAAATTTTGCCGACTATATTATCGGCATATTCGAAAATAAAATGAAGGCGGGCGACGCGACGATAGAATTTATCGCCTCTCTGCCCTCCGATAAAAAATTCGCGCTTTTGGCGGACGCGTTCAAAAAGGGCGAAAAGGCGGCGAAACTTTTCGTCATAGGCGTTTTGGAAAGCGAAACGGACGCGGCGGTTTTGGAATTTTTGGCGGATATATTGCTGAACTACCGATATTGCGACGGCGATATTGTGAATTCCGCATTCAACGCATTGAAAAACTTCCGGCGCGGTCTGGACGGCATCCTTTTCAAAAAAACGGAGGGATTAAAGAACCTTCGAGGCGAGGCGAAAGATATGATTTTGGACATTTTGAGCGACTATTGCCAAGCCGAACCCGCCGTCGTTTTTGCGGATTTTGCGGACGCGGAGACGGAATACGCCGAAATTAAAATGAATACCGAAAGCAAAACCGCCGGAAGCGGAAAAGAAATTGAAAGTAATAAAAGCGGAAAGACGGTGAAAAAAGCCCCCGAAAACGGAATTAAAGACGGAAACGTGGAAAAAGAAAAAAAATTAAAAACCGCAAAAGAAAAAGAAGTTAAAACGGAAAACGCGAAAAGCGCAAGCGCGGAAAGGGAAGTTAAAACGGAAAATGCCGAAAACGCGGATGCGGATATGACGCGCGCGGACTATACCGCAGACATAAGACGTGCGGTTACGGAAGGCTTTTTGGAAAGCGGGAATATTATGCTCTACGCGAACCTTTTGGGACGTTGCGGCAACGGGGACAGTATAGCGGTCTTGAAGGAGTACGCGAGGTCAAGAGAGTTGAAAAAAACCGAATTTTTGGAGATACGCAACGCCGTGGAAAGACTCGGCGGCTTTATGTAAAAAAATAAATGTATATGAATTATGCTAAGGCTTGATTTAAAAGTTTAAACGATATAAAAACGCGGTTCTATACCGCGTCGGAAAGGGGTTTCGGCAAGGGCGAAGAGTGAATTAAAAACACGGTTCTATACCGCGTTCGGGAGGGGGATTTATGGCATTGGCGAAAATCGAATGGATAATCAAAAAAAAGGGCGGGCGCAGAGTGCCTCCGAATGAAAAAAAATATTGTCCCGTCGTGCGGTTTATCGGACACGGAGATACTTTTTGGAGTTTTCTTATAGTGAATTCAAAAAGAACGGACGCGGCGACTACGGTATCCGACGTATATTTTTTGCTGGAAAACGCCCCTTGGCATTTGCTTAGCGAGGGCGTAGAGTTTGCCGTATACGAGGGGAATAAACACGTGGGAAACGGTGTAATTTTGCCCTACTCGAATAAATGGGAGATATGCAACGACTGGTTTAAAGATTCATATCTAAGAATAGTTTTGACGCCGCAAAACAGGCTGGAAATTCAAGGAAATAAAAACGGTTTATTGTGCTTCGCAAGGCAAATTAAGTCGATCGCGCTAAGCGAGGGGGATGATCGTGTTCATGTGCATTACGACGCGGTGAGAATGACGGATAGCGGCGACTATGATTTTGGAGTTTTGGAGGATGATTCTTTGGATTTGGTGATTAACAAAGTAAATTTGAAAGGAGATCCGAACGATTTCGGCTATTAAAAAGGAAACGGACTAAAAGTTTAATTAGTATAAAAGAATATCCGGACGGCTTTAAATATTAAAAAAGGAGGCGGCGATGAATTTTAAGGATTTGGTCAGATCCAACGAGGAGGTTGCCGAGCTTATAAACGCGTCGGAACGGTGCCTGGACGTTATGAATTATACCGAACACGGGATTCGGCATGCGATGTACGTCGCCCGCGTTACGGAAAAAATATTGAAAAAATTGGGTTACGACGACACGACCGCGGAACTCGGATTTATCGCGGGCTATATGCACGACACGGGGAATTCCGTCAACAGAAACTTCCACGGACACGTAAGCGCGGTATACGCCTATAATATTTTGAAAGAAATGGGAATGTCGTTTAAGGATATCAATATCGTTACGGCGGCAATCGGCAACCACGAGGAGGAGACGGGAACACCCGTGAATCCCGTTTCGGCGGCGTTGATCATCGCCGATAAGAGCGACGCGCACAGAACGCGCGTTACGCAAAACTATGACCCGAACGAAATTCACGACAGGGTAAACCACGCCATCATAAAAAATATCGTGTATATAAACCCCGAAAAACGTACAATTTCGGGCAGGATTTATATGAACAGTACGTCGTCGGTTATGGAATATTTTGAAATCTACCTTTCGCGTATCAGTATGAGCGAACGCGCCGCAAACCTTCTCGGCTGTACGTTTAAACTGTATATCAACGACGTTTTGATAAATTCGCCGAAGGATATAGGCAAGAGGACGGCGAGTAAGGTTGAAGCGGGCGACCAGAGTTTGGATTAAAAAAAAACGCTTTGCGGATAGAGTTTTGAAAATTAAAACGAGCGGTATTTTAATCTAAAAAAAACGTTAAAAAAACGTAAAAAACAAGCGGCATTATACCGCAAAAAAAGCGTTAAAAAAATGCAAAAAAACAACGGCACTATACCGCAAAAAAAACGTAAAAAAAATACAAAAAACATACGGCGTTATAGTTCAAAAAACATTGAAAAAATGCAAAAAACATACGGCATTATACCGCAAAAAAAACATTGAAAAAACGTAAAAAACAAGCGGTATTATACCGCAAAAAAGCGTTGAAAAAATGCAAAAAATATACGGCGTTATACCGCAAAAAAACATTGAAAAAACGTAAAAAACAAGCGGTATTATACCGCCAAAAAAAACGTAAAAAAAATACAAAAAACATACGGCGTAATATCTCCAAAGAACGGCATTGAAATAAAAAAAAGAATACTAAAAAAGGAAAGGAAAATTATGTATATCAAGGTGAACGGAATCGATTTATACTATGAAGAATACGGCGATGAAAACGCTCCGCCCGTAGTCTTTCTGCACGGAAACGCGGGTAGTATGAAAACATTTCAAAAGACGAAAGAGGTCTTTTTAAAGGACAAACGGGTGTTTTTGCTCGATAGCCGCGGACACGGAAAGACGGTTTTCGAAGGCAAAATCGACTTCCCGACAATGGGCGCGGACGTCGCGGAATTCATTACGGCAAAGGGATTGAAGGACGTTTCGCTGGTCGGCTACTCCGACGGCGGAATCGTCGCGCTGGAAACAGCGGCAATCTTGGGCGGCGTTGTGAAAAATATGGTCGTCATAGGCGCGAATTTGAGATTTGACGGCGTGAAAAAGGCGGAAAGAGCCGTTTTAAAGGCGGCATACGCGTTTTTTTCACTCTTTTCCTTTTTGAAAAAATATAAACAACTCAAAAAATGCTTTTATATTATGCTGAGTCAGCCCGAAATTACCGAGGAAAAACTCAAAAAAATCACCGCGAAAACGCTCGTCGCCGCGGGCGAACACGACATAATAGAAGAGAAGCACACAAAAGAAATCGCGGAAAAACTGCCGGATTCGGAACTTTTGATCGTCGAAGGCGCGGATCACTTTTTCTTTTCAAAGCGGAACGACCAAATAAATGAAATTATAAAAAACTTTATATAGAAAAACGACGGATCGGGAAAGAAAACGCGGCGTTGAGGCATAAAACGATTGCGGCGTTGAAAGGATATTACAAAAAAACGGAGGGAAGCGTTTCCAAAAAATTACGGATTATGGATATGTATAAGCTTACAATACCTAAAACTACTATGCAAACCTATATAAGCGGAACACAAGCGTTAAACGTTCCGGACGAAACAAGCGGGGATTGGCATTTTTATACCGTTTGGTTTTCGCCGTTTGAAGAAACGGTTACGTTGTACGGAGAGGGGCAAGAGCGGAATACGAACGAGATTTACGGAACATTCGGGATTTATGATAAAAAAGCCGTTTTGGAGCGGTACGGTATTTCGTCGGAAACGCCGGAAGTCTACGTTGCGAATCATTATAGGGCGATACTTGATCTTGCGTATTGCTGTGCGAAAAGGAAAAGGATGAACCCCGTTATCGGCGGGACGATGGATTATTTTGATACCGAGGAGCAAAAAACGATGATTTTAGAATTAGCCGCCAAAATGTTGGATGTAAAATATTTAGCGGAAGACGAACAAGCGGCGTTAAAAGATTGGATTCAAAAAGAGAGTATTCATATTTATCGCGGAGAGCCTTATGACGTTTGATGTATGATAAAACCTCCTTGTTCCGCAAAAAAGAATGTACTAAAACGCCGTAGACCTTATTGGGTTAAGTTTAAAACGGCGTAGTTATATAGTGAATATTATTATGAAAATTAAATATCCCGTTATTTTTTACAATGACGATCCTACCGCGGCGTTTTATGATTTCGGACTGTCGGTTTCGGCGAAAACTATGGAAGAATTGACGCAAAAGATTCAATCGGAATTCGATTGGTACTGCGCCGAACTGAAAAAAGACGGAATTCCGCTTCCCGCGCCGACGCCGCTCGACAAGGTTGACGTTAGCCGGCATTCGGGAACGATTGATTTAGTCGAGGTGGATGTCAATGAAAATATAGCCTAAAAAAACAATTAGGTCTCACACCAAATAAAGATGAGAGACCAAACGGACCAAATGGTTTTTACCGCCATTCCCGGCTTAAAGAAACAATTAGGTCTCCCAACGCGCTAAGGAAGAGAGACCAAAATGAGAACGAGAAACCGTCATTAGGCATCTCGTATCCCGACCAAATGGTTTTTACCGCCATTCCCGGTTGCAAAGAAACGATTAGACCTTTCGGCACATACGGGCGAAAGGTCTAAGAAATAAACGAAAGATACCTACCGTTCCCAGTGTTTTTATTATACTATAAATATTTTATTTTGTCAACGGGTTTTTTAAAAAAATTTCAAAAATTTTCAAAGTCGCGGCTGTTTATATCGGGAAATTTAAAAAAAGTTTATCAAAAAAGTATATTATATAAATCAAACTCTTAAAACCGCGGCTTTTAAATACAATCCTTCGCCCGCGGTCAGCAACGGAGAATGATCCTTTCCTTGCATCCGGAGTTCGACTAAACGCGGATTTTGCCCCGCGCGAACCGCGCTTTCTTTCAGCATATCCAAAAACATAGCGAGAGGAAGGTGTTGAGAACAACTGCAAGTGAATAAAATCCCGTTCGGGTTGAGGAGTTTCAAAGCCAGCGTGTTTATATCGAGGTAGCCCTTGCGACCCTCTTTTACGGTGTCTTTGCTCTTTGTAAAGGCCGGCGGATCGAGTATGATAAGGTCGAATTTCTCGCCGCTTTTTTTGTACGTACGGAGCAATTCGAACACGTCCGCGGACAGCGCGCGGATGTTTTTGAAACCGTTTAGGGCGGCGTTTTCCGAGACGGCGCGCAGGGCGGTTTCGCTTATATCGACAGCGGTTATCCCGGACGCGCCGAATTTCGCCGCCGCGAGAGAAAAGCCCCCTTGATTGCAAAAAAGATCCAAAACCTTCGCGTTTTCGGCGTAGTTTTTCAGCGCGGCGCGGTTTTCTCTTTGGTCGAGAAAATAGCCCGTTTTTTGACCGTTTTCGACGTCGATTTTGATTTTTATACCGTTTTCGGTTATGATATGTCCGGACGGGAGAGAGCCGAAAAGGACGCCCTTCACCGGCTTTAAGCCCTCCTTTTCGCGTACGCTGACGTCGCTTCTTTCGTATATACATTCGGGCGAAAAAATTTCTCTCAAAATGTCGACGAACATATCCTTTCGCGCGTCCGTTCCGAGCGACAAAAATTGTACGGACAAAACGCCGTCATACTTGTCTACGATAAGTCCGGGTATAAAGTCGTTCTCGCCGAATACGGCGCGGTAACTGTTTTCGTACCCCAGAGATACGCGGAAATCGTTCGCGGCTTTTATGCGGTGAAAAAAGAACGCTCTGTCTATTTCGACGTCGGAGCGCGACAAAATCCGCACGATAATTTTTGAAAGGTGGTTGATAAAACCCAAACCGATAAAACGTCCGTCGCTTCCGAGGACGCGGCATACGCTCCCTTGAACGTCCTTTCCGTCGATTTTGGACACCTCGTTCGCGTAGACCCAAGGATGTCCCGCGAGGATTCTTTTTTCCTCACCTTTTTTTAGAGTTACGGTATACATAAGTTTTTCCTTAGAAAATTTGATAGAATTTGCTTTTTTTGAATTGCCGCTTGGTTGAGACGTATTTGGTTTATTTTCGCGCTGCTATACGGGTATCTTGGTGATTATTTTCGCGGTACTATACCGTCGTTTTTTTGAATGTAAAATATTTAACGGCGGGTTTTTGGAAATAGTTTTATAAAGTTTTTTGAATATAAAATAGGTCGCCGCCGCTCATTTGATTCTCTCCTTGCGGATGGGAATTGTTTCGTTTAAATACGCGCTTATCAAGGAAATTTTATGGATTATTTCCGCGGTACTATACCGCCGTTTTTTTGGATGTAAAACCGTTTAATCGCGGCGGCTTTCGGCGTAGACTTTTAGCAATTCCCATATAAAGTTTGGGGTGGACGGCGCGAGCAAGGAATTGATAATTTCGGCGGCGAGGCGGTTTCGCGTGTTTCCGCAAGGGGAGGAGACCGACGCCGCGTCTTTTAGGTCGTCGGGAAATTTCCTTATCCCCGTATTGATTCCGATGCCCGCGACGGCGAATTCGATATGCCCCGTTTCCAAATCGGCGACCGCTTCGGTGAGTATTCCCGAGATTTTTTTGCCGTCCAGATATATGTCGTTGACGCGTCTGACGGAGGGGCGCACGCCGCATACGCGCGTTACGGCGAGAATTGCCGCCGCCGCCGTGATTTGCGTAATCGCCGCCGCCGTTTTTGTGTACGGCGCGGAGTGCGGAGGGGGTTCGGCGGTTTGTTCAAGCCGCGCGACAGTTTGAATTTCCGGCGTTTCGGAAGATTGCCGAGGTTGTGTGTTGGTTTGGGATTCCGGCGTTTCGGAAGATTGCCGAGGTTGCGTGTTGGTTTGGAATGCCGAATGTTCGGAAGTTTGTTTAAATTCCGCGTTGGTTTGGAGTGCTAAATTTTCGGAGGATTGCCGGGATTGTGATTCGGCTTGAAATGATAACATCCGGGCGGTTTGAAGTTCCGCGTTGGTTTGGAATGCCGAATGTTCGGAAGTTTGTTTAAATTCCGCATTGGTTTGAAATACCAAATTTTCGGAAGATTGAAATTTCCCGCCGGCGTTAAATTCCGCCGCTTCGGCAGTCTGCCGAAATTCCGCAAAGCCGGACAAACCCAAAGCCGACGGGCGCAAAATGATGCTCATATACAGTCCCGCGCTTTTTTCGGAATAAAACGTTTTCCCGTTCCGTCCCTTTCCCGTCGTTTGGTGGTCGGCGATTATGACCGTTCCGTGTGGCGCGCCGTCGAGCGCGGCGATTTTCGCCGTTTTGTTGGTCGATTCCAAAACGTCGTAGACGCGTATGTTTTCCGAAAGCGACGGACTTATGAGGCGGGGCGCGATCCCCGAAACCGAAATCAAATCGTTGTTATCAAGTAGGGTATAACCGCGGTTCGGAACGGATTCGATGAGATAACCGTCGCTTTTTAAACTCTTTGCGGCTTGCCAAACCGCCGAACGAGAAACGGACAGCGTCTTTGCAATTTCACCGCCCGAAACGGATTGCCCGCGTCGCTCTTCGAGAATTTTTAAAAGATAGTTTTTTGTGTTATGTTTTTCCGCCATATGAATTATTATAACACAATACGGAAAGAAAAACAATAAAAAATGTATTCGTAATTAGCGGTCGGGGATTATATAGTGTCGTCAATAAATGTTTGCCCAAACAGCGATACAACGAATATGAATGGCGGCGAGAAAAAAAAAGAAGTATTTTTGGCATAACGGGTTGCGTTCCCTCTCATATACTTTTTTGCGTTTCCTATGCCGCTATTGTATCGCATACTTGCCGCTTTTTGACAACCTTTTGGCGGCACTGTATAAAAGTTTTCCTCCGCATTTTATATCTAAAATGAATTACTAAAAGTTTTTGAAAAGGGTACGGGAAAGACTTTTTTCAAAAAGTTTTTCCCGAAATAATTATCAAAAAATAAAAAAGTTTCAAATTTTCTATTTACAAACGGTCAAAGGTATAGTATAATAAAAATATGAGAAATTTGGGAAAGGAACTCAATAAAAATATAACGTACGTTGCGGTATATGTCGTATCGGATGTTATACGGGGGGCGACCGTTTAAAGGGGTCTTTTTCCGCTGTAGAGGATAACAAAAAAGTAAGAAAATCGCTGAAAAACATAGGCGGAATAGGTGAAAAAAACAAAAGAGGATAACAAAAAGGTAAGAAAATCAATAAAAAACAAGCGAAAAACAATAAAAAAAGGTAAGAAAATCAATAAAAAACAAAGCAAAAAACAATAAAATATGGAGGAATAATCGATGAAAAAGATGCAAAAATTGATAACGGTATTAGCCGTTGTCTTTTCGGCGGCGTTGTTCTTGACCTCATGCGAATGGGTGAAAGACTATATCGGCGGCGGAGATGTGAGTTTTACCGTAACTTTTATGGCGGACGGTGAGATTTACGATGAAACGACGGTAAAAGAGGGCGAGGAAGTGGTATTTCCGAAAGATCCCGAAAAGGAGGGGTATACTTTCGTTGGGTGGACGTATGACGGAGATACGGTTTTTGAGGACTTTGAAGCGGGATTGAATATCGTGATGTATGCGAAATGGGTTGAAAATATTCA